>JAAZXZ010000153.1 GCA_014239895.1 Flavobacteriaceae bacterium | reverse complement strand
TCCTTTTCCTGCAACAATATCGTCAGGTGTTGCCTTACCATCTTGCATTACTTGTGTTTTATCTACATAAGGAATAAGATCATTGATTCTAGATGCTAGTGAGGGTATTTCATACATTTCCTCAGAAGTTCCTATTTCTGTTGGGCCAACTCTATCATTGTCCTGTGAAAAGGAAAACAACGATAATAAAAAGGCAATCAATAAAACTGTAATTCTTGTTTTCATAATAGTTGTATTTGTTTTTTTTATACTTAAAAAGTGAGGTAATTTATGATTTTTGATCCAGAATATAAAATTCTTTGGCTATGAATCCTTCTTCAACCAATTTTTTAAATTAACCACTTTTGTTATTTCTTTTGATACACTATCAATAGAAATCCTTTGTTGCTCCATAGTATCTCTATTTCTTATAGTTATTGTATTATCATCCAAAGTTTGATGATCAACTGTAATGCATAAAGGAGTTCCTATGGCATCCTGTCTTCTATATCTTCTGCCAACAGCATCCTTTTCATCATAAATAATGTTAAATTCGGTTTTTAACTTATTATAAAGATCTCTGGCAATCTCAGACAAGCCATCCTTTTTTACTAAAGGCAATATAGCTGCTTTGTATGGAGATAAAATAGATGGAATTTTTAGTACAGTTCTAGAAGAATTATTATCTAATTCTTCCTCAACAAGAGAATTTGATAAGACTGCTAAAAACATTCTATCAAGTCCAATAGATGTTTCTACTACGTAAGGGATATAGCTTTTATTAAGCTCCGTGTCAAAGTATTGAAGTTTTTTGCCTGAATGTTTTTCATGTTGAGATAAATCATAGTCCGTTCTTGAATGAATACCCTCAAGTTCTTTAAAGCCAAAGGGAAAATTATATTCTATGTCACATGCCGCATCAGCATAGTGAGATAATTTAATATGATCATGAAATCTACAATCATCTTTACTTAGTCCTAGTGATAAATGCCAGTTCATCCTATTTTCCTTCCACTTTTCATACCACTGCATCTGTGTCCCAGGTCTTACAAAAAATTGCATCTCCATTTGTTCAAATTCTCTCATTCTAAAAATAAACTGTCTTGCAATAATTTCATTTCTAAATGCTTTTCCTATTTGAGCTATTCCAAATGGGATTTTCATTCTAGCTGATTTCTGTACATTTAAAAAATTTACAAAAATTCCTTGAGCAGTTTCAGGTCTTAAATAAAGATCAGAACTTGATTGAGCTGTTGATCCTATTTTAGTGCTAAACATCAAATTAAATTGTTTAACATCAGTCCAATTTTTAGATCCAGATATTGGATCAACAATTTCTAAATCTTCTATTAATTTCTTTAAAGATTTTAAATCATCTTCTTCAAGAGCTCTGCTCATTTGAGAAGTAATGGATTCTATTTTTTCTTTATAGTTAACAACTCTATCGTTAGTAGTAATAAACTCATTTTCATCAAAATCATCTCCAAATTTCTTTTTTGCTTTAGCTATTTCCTTGTTTATTTTTGACTCAATCTTTTGGCAATATTCTTCTATTAATACATCTGCTCTATATCTTTTTTTAGAATCTTTATTATCAATTAAAGGATCATTAAATGCATCAACATGTCCAGAGGCTTTCCATATAAGTGGGTGCATAAATATTGCACTATCAAGGCCCACAATATTATCATTCATTTGAACCAAAGATGCCCACCAATAATTTTTGATATTATTTTTTAATTCAACACCGTTCTGTCCATAGTCATATACAGCACTTAATCCATCGTAGATTTCACTACTAGGAAAAATAAAACCGTATTCTTTAGCGTGGGAAATTACTTTTTTGAATTTATCATCCATAGAACTCATGCTACAAAAATATAAAACGCTTTTAACTAAAGGAATGCTTTTTTTTAAAATTATACGTTAATTTGTATTGAATCCATGAAAGAGTTAAAATATATTATCGGGATTGTATTGCTTGTAACCCTAAATTCATGTGCAAATAGAGGTAGACCATCAGGTGGAGATTATGATACTACACCTCCATCAATTATAAAATCTGAACCTGAAAATTTTACAAATAATTTTAATAGTTCAGAGGTAAATATTCTTTTTGATGAATATATTAAAATTAGAAACCTGCAAAAGGAATTAATTATTTCGCCTCCTATTGATCCTATCCCTGAAATAATACCTGTTGGAGCAGCAAGCAAAGAGTTTGCAATTAAGGGCTTAGACTCTCTTAGCCCCAATACAACCTATAGTTTCAATTTTGGAGAGAGCATTGAAGACAATAATGAAGGTAATCCCTTTTCAAACTTTAAATATGTTTTTTCAACCGGAAAATACATTGATTCATTAATAATAAAAGGGTATGTAAAAGATGCGCTAGAAAGAGAGGTTGAGGATGGAATAAATGTATTATTATATGAGGTAGATTCATCCTACAATGATTCCATTGTATATATGAAAAAACCAAAATACATCACCAAAGTGGTAGACAGCACATCAACATTTAGCCTAGAAAATTTAAAAACTGGAAATTACCTATTAATCGC
>JAAZXZ010000060.1 GCA_014239895.1 Flavobacteriaceae bacterium | reverse complement strand
TAAAAATAGATAAGGCAAATGCCCCCACAATAGATGGGCTATTAAATGAACCTATTTGGGACACTGTTGTTTGGGGAGGTGATTTTACAGAATTTGAACCTGACAATAATACGAGCCCTAGTCAAGAAACAAAATTTAAAATCTTATATGATAATGACAATCTTTATATAGCCGTTATAGCTTATGATTCAGAACCAGAAAAAATAATTAGTAGGTTATCTAGAAGAGACAATCTAAATAGTGATGGAGTTTTTATCGCTATTGATAGTTATCATGATTTAAGAACCGCATTTATGTTTGGTGTTGGAGCTGGTGGGAATCAAGCAGACTGGATTTCTTCAGATAATGGAGAAAATGAAGATAATTCGTGGGATCCAATATGGGATGTAAAAACGACAATTAATGATCTTGGATGGAATGCTGAGATGAAAATACCTTTAAATCAACTAAGATTTAAAGATGGAAATAATATTATTTGGGGATTTAATATAATGAGAGCAATTTATCGAATAGACGAAACATCATTATGGGATTATGTTCCAATAGATGCAGCTGGATGGGTAAGTGAAATTGGAGAGTTACATGGATTAGATATTGAATCTAAAAAACAAGTCGATATTCGTCCTTTCCTAACTACTTCAATTAATACATATGAAAGTGTAGCTAACAATCCTTATAGAGATGGAAAAGACACTAATTTTGATGGAGGGCTAGATGCCAAGTTTGGAATTACTAATGATTTAATTTTAGATTTGACTTTTAATCCCGATTTCGGACAAGTTGAGGCAGACCCATCAGTAATTACTCTAGATGGTTTCGAAATTTTCATGGATGAAAAAAGACCATTCTTTGTAGAGAGTAAGAATATTTTTGATTATAGTTTTGGCCCTAAAGATGACAACCTGTTTTTTTCTAGAAGGATTGGAAAGGCTCCAAGCGGTTCACCAAGTTTAAATTCTGGAGAATACTATAAATCACCTCAATTTACTAAAATAATAGGTGCAGCTAAATTTTCTGGCAAAACAGAAAACGGATGGTCTATTGGAGTCCTTGAGAGTGTAACAGCAAATGAATATGCTAATATTAGTGATGGGGAAAATGGTAGAAGGGAGAAAGTAGAACCACTTACAAATTATTTAGTGACAAGAATACAAAAAGATTTTAATGATAATAATACTTATGTTGGTGGAATTTTTACATCTACAAATAGATCTGAATTGCCTGATAATTTAAATTTCCTTCATAAATCTGCTACAACAGCAGGGATAGATTTCAAACATCAATGGAACAACAGAAACTATTATTTTGAAGGAAAATTTATTGGAAGCAATGTAAAAGGAAGCGAAGAATCTATATATAGAACCCAAACATCAATCGTACATTTATTTCAAAGAGCCGATGCAACTCATATAGAAGCTGATCCAACTAAAACTAGCTTAACAGGGACAGGAGGTATATTTATGATTGGTAAACAAGGGGGCGGACATTGGACATATGACCTTGGATTTGATTGGTATTCCCCAGAGTTGGAGT
>JAAZXZ010000001.1 GCA_014239895.1 Flavobacteriaceae bacterium | reverse complement strand
AAGTCAGGGCTCTCGTGAAATAAATAAACACGTTTACAACTGTATTGATTTTTTTAATTATTTGAATATTCAGGTTATATGGCAATGTGGAAAAATATATTATAATCAATATGAAAAATTGGTAACATCTGATAATATCAAACTCTACTCTTTTTTGGAGAGAATTGATCTTGCGTTTTCAGTCTCTGACTATATAGTTTCTAGGGCAGGAGCTGGTTCTATATCAGAATTATGTGTCGTTGGAAAACCTGTGATTTTTATTCCTTCACCTAATGTTGCTGAAGATCATCAGACAAAGAATGCAAACTCATTAGTTGAAAGGGATGCCGCAATATTAATTCAGGAAGAAGATCTAGAAACAATGTTTAAGAAGATGATTAAGGAATTAAATTCCTCAAGGGATTTGCAATATAAATTATCAAAGAATATAAAGAGTTTAGCTTTTGAAAATGCTACAAGAGATATAGCTGATGAAATAGAAAAATTAATTAAAAAATGAATTTAGATAAAATAGATAACATATTTTTTATTGGAATTGGAGGAATGGGGATGAGCTCATTAGCTGAATATTTTATTAATGAAAATAAATATGTTGGCGGATATGACAGGGATATTTCAGAAAACACAGAAAGACTTCAGAAATTAGGAATAGAAATTTCGTTTCACGATTCATTTGACAGGGTTAATTCAAGATTCTTAAGTAAAGAAAATACCTTAATTGTATATACTCCAGCAATTCCTGCCTCTAACAATTTATTAAGTGAATTTAGAGGAAATAAATTTACTTCTGTAAAAAGAGCAGAGCTACTAGGTTTAGTTGTTAATAAAGGAAAATGCATTGCAATTGCTGGCACCCATGGAAAGACCACAACAACATGTATTTTAGCTCATCTATTAAATTCTTCAAATATTCCAACTACATCTTTTATTGGTGGTATTTCTGAAAATTATAATTCAAACTTCTTGTATAATGAGAATCAACTATTCCTAGTAGAAGCTGATGAATATGATAAATCATTCTTGAACTTATCTCCAGACTATGCCTGTATCACCTCTATTGATCCAGATCACTTAGATATTTACAATGATTTTAAGGGAGTTGAAAGTGGATTCATTTCATTTATTAATAATATTAAATCAGATGGATTTCTGATTGTTCAAGAAAATTTAGATTATAATTATCCAAAATATGGTTTAAGTCATAATTCAGATTATTCTATAGAAAATATTAGAATTCATGATGGGAGTTATCTTTTTGATATTGTAACACCTGAAAATAAATATAAGAATCTAAAATTCTCTATTCCTGGCAAACACAATCTTATGAATGCATTGGCAGCATTTGTGATTTCAATAAAACTAGGATGTGAATTTAATTTGTTAAAATCAGCCCTAGAGAGTTTTAAAGGAGTTAAAAGGAGATTTACTTATCATATTCGAACTAAAGACAGAATTTATATTGATGATTATGCTCATCACCCTAAAGAAATAAATTCTGTCTACGATGCACTTAAAGAAACTTATCCAAAGCAAGATATTTTAGTTGCTTTTCAGCCTCATTTATTTACAAGAACAAGAGACTTTGTAGAAGAGTTTGCTGAGAGTCTATCCCAATTTGAGGCAGTACTATTATTAGATATTTATCCGGCTAGAGAGGCTCCTATTGATGGAGTGAGCTCATCATGGTTACTAGATAAAATTAATAGTACTATAAAGAAATTGGTTGATAAATCAGATTTATCATTAGAAATCCTTAATCAAAACATGAAGATCAATGTTACCCTTGGTGCTGGTGATATAGGAGATGAATGCATGAAGATTAAAAAAAGTTTAGAGTATGAAAATTAATTGGAGTAAAATAATTTTAACATTAGTGCTGATATTAATTGGAGGATTATTCTATAGTACAAACTCAATTAATTCCAAGAGAAACATTAATGATATTATTGTTGATTTTGAATCAACTAATAAATTATTTATAACTCAGGATTCAATTTTAAAGTTACTTCCAACTAGCTTTTT
>JAAZXZ010000002.1 GCA_014239895.1 Flavobacteriaceae bacterium | reverse complement strand
TTTTAATTATTTTGCTTAACTTAACTGACTCATTATGAAATAATTCAAGCGCTAAGGGCAATAATGTTTCAATACCGGAAGCACCTGCTGATGCCTGTGCAAATGTTAATCTTTTTTGCTCTTCGTCTTCAGGTTTATGATCTGAAACAATTACATCAATCAAATCGTTATTAATACCCTTAATTAAAGATTCTCTATCTTCCTCAGTCCTCAATGGAGGTGATAATTTTAAAAAAGTTCTAAAATCTCCAATATCATTTTCATTTAACGAAAGATTATTAATAGATACGCCACATGTAAAATTTACATCTTCTTTTCTTTTTTTTATTACATCTAGTGATTTTTGAGATGAAATTTGTGATATATGATATCTACAGTTAAAATCCTCTAACAAAGTTAAATCTCTCTCAATAATAATTTTTTCTGCTAATTCAGAAATTCCTTGAAGACCAAGTTTTGTAGAAATAATTCCATCATTTACCATTCCATCTTTAGCTAATTCACTATCTTCAACATGCTGCATAACTAGGCAATTTAAATCATATGCAGACCTCATTATTCTGGACATAAGCCTAGTATTTTGAATAGTTTTATATCCATCTGTAAAAGCAATAATTCCTTTTTCTTGTAGAAGGCCAAATTCAGTCATATTTGTTCCTTCAAGGTTTTTTGTTAAAGATGCAGTAGGGAATATATTTATTTTTGCCTTGTCTCTTCCTCTTCTTTTTAAAAAGTCAACGATTGAAACATTATCAATAACTGGATCTGTGTTAGGCATTGTAACAACCGATGTAACACCTCCAGATAATGCAGCCTCACTTAAAGTTCTGAAATTTTCTTTATATTCAAATCCAGGTTCGCCAACAAAAACTCTCATATCTACAATTCCTGGAATTATGTATTTTTCTTTTAGATCAATATATTTTTCTCTTGATGGAATATTATTTGTATTAACTTTTTTTCCTACAGCTTCAATTTTTCCATTTTCATCAACAATTAACCCACCTATTTCCTCTATAGAGTTTTGAGGATCAATTATGTTGGCATTTAAAAAGTATTTTTTTTTCATTATTCACAAAATATTTTTAGGCAAGCCATTCTTACCGCAACTCCTAGCTCTACCTGTTCTTTAATTAAGCTTTTATTTATGTCATCTGCTAATTTAGTATCAATTTCTATACCCCTGTTCATTGGGCCAGGATGCATTATAAGAGCATCATCTTTAGCAAACTCTAGTTTATCTGGTGTTAATCCATAATATTCATAATATTCTCTATTTGAAGATAAGAAAGAGCTAGTCATTCTTTCGTTTTGAAGTCTAAGCATCATAACTATATCACAATCTTTTAAACCTTTTTTCATATCTGAAAAACTATTAACACCAAGTTTATCAATATCCCTTGGCATTAAATTTGAAGGTGCAATAATATTTACTTCAGCACCCAACATATTAAGAAGATAAATATTTGATCTTGCTACTCTTGAATGTACTATGTCACCACATATTGCAATTCTTAGTCCTTCGATTTTTTTTTTTCTGTCTATAATAGTTAACGCATCTAATAATGCTTGAGTAGGGTGTTCTCTTCTTCCGTCTCCTGCATTCAATACTGCACATTTAACTTTTTGAGATAATAGATTTGATGCCCCTGAGTCTTGATGTCTAACAACAATAATATCTGGATGCATTGCATTTAATGTCATTGCAGTGTCAATTAATGTTTCACCTTTTTTAATTGCTGAATTGCTTAAGTTCATCGACA
>JAAZXZ010000003.1 GCA_014239895.1 Flavobacteriaceae bacterium | reverse complement strand
TTGTCTCTTTTCTTCTTTAACCACTTCATTCTGCGTATCAACACCTACTTGATCAATTACTGGATGTAGCATTCTTTCAGATTCCAGCCATAATCCTAATTCAAGTTTATTAGAGGGGAAACTTTCATAATAATATGTTCTGTCTTGAGATGTATTTGCATTAAAACTACCTCCATTGGCAGGGATAATCTTCATGAATTCTCCTCTTCCAATATTTTCCGATCCCTCAAATAATAAATGTTCGAAGAAGTGAGCAAAACCTGTTCTTTCTCTGTCACCATCTTTTCCGCCTACATCATACATTATAGAGGTTGTTACAACAGGAGCTGAGTTGTCTTGATGTAATATGACATGAAGCCCATTGTCGAGATCAAATTCAGTGAAATCTACTTGTTGAGCCAATAAATGACCACTTATAAGCAGAAAAACAGAAAATAGTAATAGAATTTTTTTCATTTTTTTCATTTTTTAAATTACTAAATACTTGTATGTATAAGTATTAATTTTGGACAGCAAATGTACAAAAATTATCATTCATTAGTTTTTACATGAATTTTGATGATTTTTATAATATAAAAAACATTTGTAGGTTAATATATAAACTTTATATTTGCAGACGTTTTCGAATGATATAATCATAATAAAATGTATGCAATTGTTGAAATAGCAGGGAAACAATTTAAGGTTGAAAAAGATCAAAAGTTATATGTTCATCGTTTAAAAGAGGATGAGGGTAAAAAAGTAACTTTTGACAAGGTCCTTATGGTTGATAATAAGGATAAGGTTTCATTTGGTTCGCCAATAATTAGTGGCGCTCAAGTTGGAGCTAAGGTTTTAAAGCATTTAAAATCTGATAAAATAATTGTTTTCAAGAAAAAGAGGAGAAAAGGCTACAGAGTAAAAAATGGACATCGTCAACTATTGACTCAAATTCAAATAAGTGATATATCATTAACGGGGGCTAAAAAGCAAAAGAAGTCTGTTAAAGCAGTAGAAAAAGCAAAAGATAAAAAGTCAGATAAGAAAGAAGATATGACTAACTTATCTGTTGCTGCTTTAAAAGATTTAGCTAAATCAAAAGGTATTTCAGGTATTTCTAAAATGAAGAAAGCGGATTTGATTAAGGCACTGAGTTAAAAAGGATAAAAAATGGCACATAAAAAAGGAGTAGGTAGTTCTAAAAACGGTAGAGAATCAGAATCGAAACGGTTAGGTGTTAAGATTTTTGGTGGTCAGGCAGCAAGGGCTGGCAACATAATTGTCAGACAAAGAGGAACTGTACATAACCCTGGCGAAAATGTCTACTTGGGCAAAGATCATACTCTTCACGCAAGAGTGGATGGTGTTGTTAAGTTTACAAAAAAGAAGGATAACAAGTCTTTTGTTTCTATTGTCGCTTCTAAAGCATAATCTTTAATTTTCAGAGTTGTACTTTTATAGCATATAATTTGTTATAATGCCAATTATTCAAATAATAAAACCGAATGATAATACCATAGTTGGTATTTGGAAGATTACAGAAACTATTGATGAGTTATCTAAACTTGTTACTCTATCCTCAAAATCTAGAGAACTATTAAAAAAGAGGAAAAGCAGTATTCATAAATTACAATTTCTTAGTGTTAGAGCTATTCTATTTGAGCTAGGATATGCTGATGATAATTTATCTTACCAAGATAATGCCCCGATATTAAATGACAGCAAAAAAATATCTATAAGTCATTCAAATTTATTCTCTTGTGTAATAATTAGTGATTTAAGGGTAGGGATTGATGTTCAACAAGAAGCTAATAATAAAATTAACACGATTGCCAAAAAATTTATTGGATATGAAACTTCATACTTAACACATGACGATTTTAAAAGGAAATCAATAATTTGGAATATTAAAGAATCAATTTATAAGATTGCTAATATTAATGGGTTAGATTATAAAACCCATTCATTAGTAGTTCCATTTAATTTATCTGATAATTTTACATACTCATGGCTTATATATAAAAATTTAAAGGAACGATATGCATCTTATTTTTTTACAATAGAAAACTATAGTTTTGCATATTTGATACATACAAATGATGAATGAAATTTATGAGTTTTTTTTAGAGGCATATTCAAATTCCCCAACATTTATAATTGTACTTGAATTTCTTGCATTTATTTTTGGAATAATTAGTGTTATATATGCCAAAAGGGAAAACATATTAGTTTACCCAACAGGAATTATTTGTACTGTTATTACAATATATCTTCTATATAGGGCTCAATATTTTGGAGATATGATGATGAATGTATACTATTCTGTAATGAGCATATATGGATGGTGGAATTGGTCTAGAGTTAAGGATAATCATCACATAGTTTTAATTTCTAGAACAAATAAAAAGGAATATTTGATAGCATCTTTTTTCTTTTTACTAACAATTGGAATTACATTTTCTGTTTATAAAATGAACCTAGATTTTCTTGAAATACCAAACTATATTGACATTTTTACTTCTGGTGTTTTCTTTACAGCAATGTGGTTAATGGCAAACAAGAAAATTGAAAGTTGGATATTTTGGATTGTTGGCGATATAATAACAATACCTTTATATAGCTATAGAGGTTTAGGTATACTATCTTTACAATATTTAATTTTTCTGATATTAGCAATACAAGGATATTACGAATGGAAAAAAACCTTAAACAAACAAAGTCAAACTGCATAAAGGTTGTTTTATTTGGTCCAGAGTCTACTGGAAAGACAACTTTGGCTCAAAAACTAGCCAGACATTACAATTCAGTCTGGGTTAGAGAGTATGCAAGAGAATATTTGCAGAACAAATGGAATAATCAAAGAAAAACTTGTGAACCAAATGATCTAATTGAAATTGCTAAAGGTCAAATTAGGACAGAAAATGAACTATCTCAAAAAACTAATACAGTCTTAATCTGTGATACAGATTTATTGGAAACTAAGGTATATTCAGAATCATATTATTCTGGCACATGTGATCCAACTATAGAAAAATATGCTATAGAAAACACCTATGATTTATATTTTCTAACATATATTGATGTCCCATGGGTTAAGGACGATCTTAGAGATAAACCAAATGAGAGACTTGAATCTTTCAATACTTTTGAAAGAGCATTAATTAAATATAATCGGCCATATGTTATTTTAAAAGGCAGCAAACAAGAAAAATTAGATTTAGCAATTAATCATATTGACAATCTTTTAAAAAATTAATATATTCGCTTTGTGAAAAAATTTTATAGCATTTTTCTTTTATGTGCATTAACTATACCAAACTTAGTCAGTATAGAGCATATTTTTTCAGAAAAACACATAATTTGTGATGATATAGACATACATGTTCATCAATTAGAAATGGACTGTTCTATTTGTTACTTTTTCAATACAACTTATGATTATAGTTTTGAGAATTTTGATAAAAACTATGAGCAATTATCTAAAATATATAAACTAAATCTAGTTTATACTAAACTTTATA
>JAAZXZ010000004.1 GCA_014239895.1 Flavobacteriaceae bacterium | reverse complement strand
TCAGTTAAATGAGTGTAGAATTTAAATGTAGAATCAGCACTGTTAAGACTTGTTCCATTTATTTTAAAACGAATTTCAAAATTTGAAAAATTAGTTATTCCACTTTCAAAAATCCCATCAAAATTAGTGTCAATTAATATTTGATCATCTGGGTCAAGAAGAGTTATAGTTTTTTCATAAGGAACTTTTAGGCTAAACCATTCTTCATTATCCATTGTATCGCAATCTATCGGTAAACCGGTATTTATATCAGTAATACAGCTGTAGCTAATTTCTAAACTGATTTCACTATCAAATGTCATTGAAACGGACATGTATCCATCTTGTTGAATATTATCACTATCAATATAAGGTATAGGAGAAAAAGTTTCCCAATTCCCTATATTATCTCCTATCCAATTTGCAGTAGATGCGTCTGAGCTTTCATAGCCAAATGTGTAATTATATAAATCCTCTATACTATTACCTGTTTCACCAGTTAAATCTATTAGCTTATCACCTAAAGATTCAAAACAATCTAGAATACCATCATTGTCATTATCAATATCAATATTATCATTTACTCCATCATTATCAAAATCATTAGGACATGCACTAACAGGAATATTTTCTGAAAGTATTGCCCCAGGGCAATTTTCAATAGATCCTGAAAGTTGATAATAACCGGGATCACTAGGAGTATAGTTAATACTGTTAGCTCCAGCTATTGGGTCCCCGTTATAATACCATTGATATTGATCATATGTAGAGATACTATTTAGACTTAAGGTCAGGTTTGGTATACATGAATAATCTTCAATACTTAGAGATTGTAATAATATTTCTGGTTTAAAAGCAAAACCAGAGTAATATCCACCAAATGTAGCATAAGTATAGGCGCCAAACGAAGCCACATATACTTGACTTGTAGATTCTATTGAGACATTTCCTGTTAGGTACTCAATTGTATAGCTTACAAAATCATTATTCCAAATTACTGGTTGAGCGGTAACACTATAATTTGAAATGTCTAAATCATTGATTAACACACTTGATCCTGCTTCAGTAACTAAGGTTATAACTCCAGAAAATGATGCCGTACCAATTTGATTTATGAAAGGTATGTTATCAACTATTTTGGGTGTTTGACAATTTATTGGTGGAACAAAAAAGAGTCCTTGATTAGGAATTCCACTGTACCCTCCGCTACCTCCAGGCCTTTCACCTCCAATAACTTGAAAAGCAAAGACAGGATTAGACGTGTTAACATACATATTACTTGATTGTCCTAAAGGAGGACCTTGATTTCCATCAGATGGATAGGAAACACCATAATAGCCTGCTTCAATTGAAACAAAATCTCCCCCATTTAGAGTAGCATATAATGATCCATTTACGTATACCTCAGTATTATCTTCATGAGCTACAATTAGAGGTCTCTCTATTTCATCTGGACCAACTCCTCTAACAAAAATATATTCTGAACCAATTCTCTCAACAGGAGCTACTTGATCAATTCCAACATCTTGGCCATAATCACCATCATCTAAATTAGCATTACTTCCTGTAATTGATCCACTATTTACTGCAATTGGTTTATCTGACTCAACTAGAACTCCAATAAAACCTTCTGCATTATCTGTATTTGAATAAGGTGAAGCTGCAATAACATAACTTTCACCAGTATTTAATAGAATATTACTTGTTACCGCATCATTAATTATGGTTACGCCATTTCCAAAATTTGAAAAATTAACTGTAGTGTTATCTTGAGTGGCTAATACACTTACAAAATTTAAATATTGAGATTGACTTCCCGTTAGATTTCCTAGATTTCTAAATGTACCTACTCTAAATTCTTTCCCTAGAGCTGCTAACCCCTTACTTACAACACCACCTGCTTGATAAAGTTGTGAACTTGTAAATAATCTGACAGATACGTAAACTAAATCTTCAGCTTCAATAATAAAACCTTTATCTGTAAGGTTTTGACCAGAAAGATTTGTTTGAGCAATAAAATTAGTATCTACTCCATCACCCACATAATATTCGTAGGGATTTGCATTTGAAACCTGTACAGTTATAGGTGTTCCGCCAATTGGATTTATTGTAACGTTAAAAGGGATTTCATTTGGAGTGGATATATAGAGATGTTGTGTTTGAGGTGCAGCTGGTCCTGAACCAGTAGTTGCAATTGGAGGGATATAATGAGTTTTGCTAAATTGAGCACTTATGTTTTGAAAAACAAAGCAAACTAATATAAATAGGAATATTTTTAAATATACTTTAAATCCTTTCATTTTATCCTACTAAATTCTTGGACGATAAAGATAATAATAATCCTGATGTAATTTGAATAAAAAAAACAGCCCTTATTATAGGGCTATTTTTAAAAGATTATAAAGATAAATATTGTAAGTACAAC
>JAAZXZ010000005.1 GCA_014239895.1 Flavobacteriaceae bacterium | reverse complement strand
TTGCCCATAGAATTAAGTATCATACTGTTTCAGATTTTAATCTAATTAATCAAAATGGAGATACAATTACACAAGCATTTTATGATGATAAAATTTACGTTGCTGACTTTTTCTTTACAACCTGTCAATCAATTTGTCCAGTTATGACAAAGAATATGAAAAAAGTACAAGATAAATTAATAAATGATAAAGAAATTCTTCTATTATCCCATAGTGTTACCCCCGAAATAGATTCTGTTGAGCAATTAAAAAGATATGCTATTTCAAACAAAATTAATGATGATAAGTGGAATTTAGTTACAGGAGATAGAAAACAAATTTATAATCTTGCTAGAAAATCTTATCTCGCTGTTGAAGATAATCCCATAGCACAGTATGATATGATTCATACAGAAAACTTTATGCTAATTGACAAAAAAAAACAGATTAGAGGTTTCTATGATGGCACGCTAGATTCAGAAATAACAAGACTTCTGGATGATATTGAAATATTAAAAAAACTAGATTAATAAGATCTATTTTTCTTACTTTTGGCTACTTAAAATGATTCTAAATAAGATGTATGTATTCTATTGCTGACTTAAAAAAAGGGGAAAAAGCAATCATTAAAGATGTCTCAGCTAATAATATTCCTATAAAGCTATTAGAAATGGGATGTCTTCCTGGAAATGAGGTGGAAATCATTCAATTAGCTCCACTTTTAGGCCCAATTTATATTAATATTAATGGGAGTCGTTTAGCAATAAGAAAAGAAACTGCAAGGTTAGTAATAATAGAAAAGCTTGTAGATAATGAGTAAGCAAATCAAGGTAGCACTCATTGGTAATCCCAATACTGGGAAAACATCAATATTTAATTCCTTAACTGGATTAAATCAAAAAACAGCAAATTATCCAGGAGTTACTGTTGAAAAAAAGGAAGGTGTATGCAAGCTTGATCGAGGCGTTAAAGCACACATATATGATCTACCAGGAACATATAGTTTAAATGCATCATCAATAGATGAAAATATTGTAGTAGAGATGCTTTTAAACAAGAAGCATAAAGACTATCCTGACCTAGCAATTATAGTAAGTGATGTAGAAAATTTAAAAAGAAATTTAGTTCTATTTACTCAAGTAAAAGATCTAAAAATACCTACAATTCTAGCAATAAATATGTCTGATAGAATGAAATATAAGGGGATTGAATTAGATCTAACATATCTTGAAAATCATCTTTATACAAAAATTATTCTAACAACTAATCGAACAAATTCCTGGATAGATAAATTAAAGAATCTAATTGGTAATTATAATACGCTGCCTTCAAATAAATTTATGGATCCTAAATTAATTGATCCAGAATATTTTAAAAATCTACAGCTAACTTTTCCAAAACAGGATCTGTATAAATTATGGGTAGTTATATGTCAAGATGCAAACTTTTCTACTGTAGATAAAAATTTTTTAAATACTGCAAATTTTGAAACAAAATCAATATCTGAGCTTAAAAGGCTCCAACAAAAAGAAACTATTAAACGATACCAGCTTATAAATAATATTTTAAAATTAGGCCAAAAAATTGATCAATCAAAAGCAGTAGGATTTAGCGCTACTATGGACAGAATCTTAACCCATAAAGTTTTTGGGTATCTGTTTTTTTTCTTAATTCTACTAGGAATATTTCAAGTCATATATGCATGGGCTATAATTCCTATGGATTATATTGACTCCACATTTGCCTCAATAACTCAATGGGTTAAAATGAATTTTCCTAGTGGAGCAATGACAGACTTACTAGCCGATGGTATAATAACAGGAATTGGAGGTATTGTAATTTTTGTTCCTCAAATTGCATTCCTGTTTATGTTTATTTCAATTCTAGAAGAAAGTGGGTATATGAGTAGAGTAGTATTTCTGATGGACAAAATCATGCAAAAATTTGGTCTAAGTGGAAAAAGCGTAGTCCCATTAATTTCTGGAGTAGCATGTGCAATTCCTGCAATTATGGCAACTAGAAATATTGAAAGCTGGAAAGAAAGATTAATTACAATCTTAGTCACCCCATTTATGACATGCTCAGCTAGACTTCCTGTTTATTTAATTATAGTTGCATTAGTAATTCCAAATGAAACAATATTTGGTTTTAACTATCAAGCCATCGCCCTAATGTCATTATATCTTATTGGGTTTTTAGCTGCTATTTCTTCAGCCTATATTTTAAATATGATTTTAAAAATGAAGAAAAAATCTGTTCTAGTAATGGAAATGCCTAATTATAAAATACCCTTGATAAGAGACGTGCTTTACACTATCGTAGAAAAAACTAAATCATTTATAGTGGAGGCAGGAAAAATTATACTTGCAATATCAATTATTCTTTGGTTTTTAGCTACCAATGGTGTTGGAGATAAATTTGAAAACCCCGAAAAATATATTTCTGAAAATATCGAACTACTTTCTGAAGATAAAATTAAAGCAGAAATGGCAGCAATTAAATTAGAAAACTCATTTATTGGTAATATTGGAAAAACTATTGAACCTGTATTTAAGCCTTTGGGTTATGACTGGAAAATTGGAATAGGCTTAATTACGTCGTTTGCAGCAAGGGAGGTTTTTGTTGGCACACTAGCTGTAATATATAATATTGAAAATTATGATGATTCTAAAGTCAAAAAAAGAGAATTAAAAAATATTATGCAGCAAGAAACAGATGAGAATGGTAATAAGATTTTTACATTAGCTTCTGGAATATCATTATTGCTTTTCTATGCATTTGCCATGCAATGCATGAGTACATTGGCAATTGTAAAAAAGGAAACAAATTCATGGAAATGGCCGGCAAT
>JAAZXZ010000055.1 GCA_014239895.1 Flavobacteriaceae bacterium | reverse complement strand
TTTTTCCTAGTGGAGGAAGAGAACCTTATAATGATGATAATATTAGTGCCTATAATTTACTGCAGAGAACAGAGGTTTTAAACTATTTGTATGCGAATGAGTTTGAGGAAAGTATAATAATTACCTATAATGATGCTATTACAGAAAAAATTCTACTAGCTAATGAGTTAAGTAAACTCACACTAGATATTAATTTAAAACAACAAATTTCTCTTGATTATATTAATTCAAAACTATTTGAATTAAATTTCCAAAAACAAGATTTTGTTTCTGAGCCTGGGGATTTTTCTGTTAGAGGCGGTATAGTTGATGTGTTTTCTTTTTCTAATGAGAGGCCATACAGAATTGAATTTTTTGGAGATGAAATTAGTAGAATTAGGACGTTTGACACTAATACGCAACTATCTGAATCAAGTCATTCATCTATTAAAATCACTTCTAATATTCAATCAAGCTATAATATACAAGGCAGGGATAATATTATTAATATATTACAGGATAGCACAATAATATTTACAAAGAATTTAGAATTATTACTATCTAATATTAATAATAATTTTCAACTTTCTATACAAAATTTTGATACTATAACAGATAAGCATAATATTTTGCCTCCTGATATTTTATATTCTAGTCCTGATGATGTTTTAGACTCTATTAATAAATTTAGGTTAATTGAATTTGATTCTATAAAGCATAAATCTACAGATCAGATTGAATTTTCTTTTATCCCTCAGCCATCTTTTAATAGAAGTTTTAAAATACTAATTGATAATCTAAATACAAATAGTAGCAAAGGATATACTAACTATATATGTTGCACAAGCAAGCAGCAGGAGATAAGATTAAACGAAATTTTTAATGACTCAGAATCGGATGTGAATTATAAAACTTTAATCATGCCGCTTTCATCAGGATTTATCGATAATGAAAATAGATTAGCATGTTATACAGATCATCAAATTTTTGAAAGGTATCATAAGTTTAGATTTAAAAAAAGGTATTTCAATAAAAGAGCAATAAGCTTAAAACAAATTAATAAGTTAAGTAAAGGCGACTATATCACTCATATTGACCATGGAATAGGAATCTTTGGAGGATTACAAAAAATAGAAGTTGATGGAAAAATACAAGAGGCTATTAAATTAATTTATGGGGAAAGGGATATTTTATATTTAAGCATCCATTCCTTATATAAGATATCAAAATATAATGGTAAAGAAGGAAAGTCTCCAAGAATATATAAATTAGGCAGTAAGGCATGGGCATTATTAAAACAAAAGACTAAGTCAAGGGTAAAAGAAATTGCTTACGATTTAATTAAATTATATGCTGAAAGAAAGAGAAGAAAAGGGTTTAGATATTCTACGGATACTTTTTTACAAACTGAATTGGAAGCTTCTTTTATTTATGAAGACACTGATGATCAAATAAAAGTAACTAGAGAAATTAAGTCTGATATGGAAAGTGATCAGCCAATGGACAGATTGGTTTGTGGAGATGTTGGTTTTGGAAAGACAGAGGTTGCCATAAGAGCTGCATTTAAGGCAGTTGACAACAATAAACAAGTAGTTATATTAGTACCAACAACAATATTGGCTTTTCAACATTATAAAACTTTTACTAGTAGGTTAAAAGAATTCCCTATTTCTATAGACTATTTAAATAGATTTAGATCTTCAAAAGAAAAAAGCAATATTATTTATAATTTATCTAATGGTAAAATTGATATAATTATTGGGACACATCAGATAATAAATAAAAAAATTAAGTATAAAGATATAGGACTATTAATTATTGATGAAGAACAAAAATTCGGTGTAGCAGTTAAAGAGCAATTAAAAACTTTAAAAGAAAATATAGATATATTAACGCTCTCAGCAACTCCTATCCCCAGAACACTTCAATTTAGTTTAATGGCTGCAAGAGACTTGTCAATTATTAGCACCCCTCCACCTAATAGATATCCAATAGATACTCAGGTGATTAGATTTAATAATAAAATTATAATGGATGCTATAAATTATGAAATAATTAGAGGCGGACAAGTTTTTTTTGTAAACAATAGGATTAATAATATTGATGAAATTGCCGATTTACTTAAAGGATTAGTCCCAGACGCTAAAATTGAAGTTGCACATGGTAGACTAAAAGGAAAAAAATTAGAAGAATTGATGATTAGGTTTATCAATGGAAATTCTGATGTTTTAGTTAGTACAACTATTATTGAAAGTGGTCTAGATGTTCCAAATGCTAATACAATTTTTATTAATAACGCAAATTATTTTGGGTTAAGTGATCTACATCAAATGAGAGGTAGAGTAGGAAGAAGTAATAAAAAAGCATTTTGCTATTTAGTTACCCCAGAATATTCAACAATGACTCATGAGGCAAGGAAAAGAATAACAGCTTTAGAATATTATTCAGAATTAGGTAGTGGGTTTAATATTGCCATGAAAGATTTAGAAATTAGAGGAGCTGGAGATTTATTAGGAGGAGAGCAATCAGGTTTTATTAACGAAATGGGATTTGAAACTTATCAGAAAATTTTAGATGAAGCAATAGAAGAATTGAAAAATAAAGAATTCAAGGAATTAGATATCCCTCAAGAAAAATTGAATAAAAGACAACTTAATTTTGACACAGATTTTGAATTACTTTTCCCTGATTATTATATTAATTCTAACTCAGAAAGATTAAAATTATACTCAGAATTAAATAAAATTAAAACAAATAATGATTTGGAGCTTTTTAGTAATAATCTGATTGATAGATTTGGAAAATTACCATTACAAGTAATTGATTTATTAAAAAGTATTGAATTAAAATGGATAGGAGTAAAGTTAGGTTTTGACAAGATTATATTAAAAAAAAATACATTGATATGCCATTATATTGGAAATTCTGAAGATATGAATGATAGTAAAAATTTTAAAACATTAATTAATTTTGTTAATACAAATTCTGAATTATCTGATATTTCAGAAAAAAATACAAAGAACGGCAGTAGAATGGTTATTAAATTTTTCAAGATTTTTTCTATAAATTCAGCTTATGAATTATTAGAAAAGATTATAAAAACTCAATAGTAGACTTTGAATTATTAACATCCATGATTATGTCTCTTCCAAGAATTATAGGCATATTTAATTCTTCGTGTCCGGCGGGAAAATCAAATAGAACAGGAAAATCAAATTCTTTAACAGCATCTAAAATAATTTCTTTTATGTTCTTTCCAAAGGGTGTAGTATTTTTTCTAAGATCACTAAAATCTCCCACTATGAGTCCATTGCAATGATCAAAATAGCCAGCTCTTTTTAGAGATATTAGCATCCTATCAATATGATAATGATACTCTCCAAGATCCTCTATAAATAATATTTTCCCTTCAGTATTAATTGAGGATTTTGATCCTACTAAACAGTGAAGTAAGGTTAAATTTCCTCCTACAATTTTCCCTGATCTTTTCCCCAATTTATTTTCTGGTATATGATTGAGATTATATGATAATTTTTTGCCAAATAAAACATCTTTTAATGTTTGAATTGATCTATCATTATTAATGTCTTTATCTTCTAGACTTTTACACATTATACCATGGATTGATTCACTTCCTAGAATATTTAAATCATTATGAATTGCTGTAATATCAGAATAACCTATTATCCATTTGGGGCTCTTTAAATATTCAGAATAATCAAGATCATCAATAATTCTCATAGCCCCATAACCACCCCTTGCACACCAAATTGCACTTATAGTTTTATCGTCCAGTGCTTTTTGAAAATCTTTAGTTCTTTCTTTATCAGTTCCTGAAAAATGTCCATAATTATTAAAAACATTTTTTCCAATAATGACATTCAATTCCCAGCTTTCTAGTAGTTTCTTAGCTTTTTTGATGTAATTTTCTTGATCATTGAGAACGCCTGATGGAGCTACTATTGCAATAGTATCTCCAGCTTTAAGATATTCAGGTCTAATCAAATTATTGTCCATCTCTTTTAAATTTTTTGAAGAAATTTCAGTCGTTGTATTTATTGTTATCAAAATTGTAAAAAATAAGTAAAATAACTTGTTTAAATTCATAATTTTATTTTTAATAAATATAAAAGAACTTACTAAAATTACCCTTCTTATTAAGGGGCAAAATGTTTACATTTACTAATATAATCAATAAATATTGAAGAAAACTTTCACTATAACGGCTGCACTCCCTTATACTAATGGCCCTATTCATATAGGACATTTAGCAGGGGTGTATATACCTGCGGATATCTTTTCAAGATTTATGAGATTAATAGGAAATGATGTTGCATATATATGTGGAAGTGATGAGCATGGAGTGCCAATTACTATAAAAGCCAAAAAAGAGGGTTTAATGCCAAAAGATATTGTAGACAGATATCACAGAAATATAAAAAAATCATTTGCAGACTTTGGAATTTCTTTTGACAACTATTCTAGAACGTCTTCAAAACTACATCATAAAACTGCATCTGATTTTTTTCTAAATTTATATGATAATAATTTTTTTGAGGAAATAACTACGGAACAATTTTTTGATTTAGAAGCAAATCAGTTTTTACCGGATCGATTTGTAGTTGGCATTTGTCCTAAATGTAGTTATGAAAAATCTTATGGAGACCAGTGTGAAAAATGTGGAACTAGTCATAATGCAATAGATCTAATTGATCCAAAATCATCAATAAGTGGTAATTCTCCATCACTGAAAGAGACTAGGCATTGGTATTTGAAATTAGATGAGTTCCAGTCCTTTCTAGAAGATTGGATCTTAATACAACATAAGTCTGATTGGAAAATAAATGTTTATGGCCAGTGTAAATCATGGTTGGATGATGGGCTAAAGCCAAGAGCTGTTACTAGGGATTTAGAATGGGGTGTAGCAGTTCCATTAGAGGATTCTAATGGAAAGGTGCTATACGTTTGGTTTGACGCACCTATTGGTTATATATCATCAACTAAAGAATGGGCAGACAAGAAGAATTTAGATTGGGAAAAGTATTGGAAGAATCCTCAAACAGAATTGATTCACTTTATCGGAAAGGATAATATTGTATTTCATTGTATAATTTTTCCTGCAATGCTTAAAGCTCATGGAGAATATATTCTTCCAAAAAATGTTCCTGCCAATGAATTTCTAAATTTGGAAGGAGCGAAAATATCTACATCTAATAATTGGGCTGTATGGTTGCCCGATTATTTAAAGGAATTCCCAAATAAACAAGATGCTTTAAGATACGTATTAACAGTAAATGCACCTGAAAACAAGGATAACGATTTTACATGGAAAGATTTTCAGGCAAGAAACAATAATGAATTAGTAGCAATTTATGGAAATTTTATTAATAGAGTTGTAGTTCTAACAAATAAGTATTATGACGGTGTTATTCCTAAACCAATTGACTTGGATAAGAAAGATTTGCAAGTTTTACAAAAAGTAAATGAATCGGTAGTATTAATTAATAAACTTGTTGAGAAATTCAAGTTTAGAGAATCTTGTAATGAGTATATAAATATAGCTAGGCATGGAAACAAATATTTGGCTGATCAGGAGCCGTGGAAAATTTTCAAAACTGATCTAAAAAGAGTTAATAATATAATATTTGTATCACTTCAAATTTCATCTATTTTGGCTACTTTAGGAGAGCCTTTTTTACCTTTTGCCTCTAATAAATTAAAGAAAATACTTAATCATAGTAACCATGATATTAAATGGGAATGGGGAAAGATCATAGCCGGGGATCTATTAATAAAACCAGGGATTAGAATTAATGAACCAGAATTATTATTTACAAAAATTGAGGATTCAGAAATAGAATTTCAACTTGAAAAATTAAGAAAATCAAAAATTAGTTAGCAGACATTAGTATCCACTTATATTTGCATATCTATTTAAAATAAATTATCTAATTTTTTTTTGTCAATTGATTGGCTTGCAATTAATCCCAATTCTTTAATCCATAGATTTAGATTTTTAAACCTCATGTCTTTTGTTAAACCCTTGTTATATCTGAAATAGATTTGTTGTATAATTACAGCAATTTTAAACAAACCATATACATAATAAAAAGTTAAATTATTAATGTTAATTTTTGCTTTTAATGCATATTGATTAACAAACTGATCTCTTGTAGGGTTACCCTCAACTGATGATGGATTAAGATTTAGTTTTTTCATAAAATCTGGATCATTATGGTTTATCCAATAACCAAGTGTTGTCCCTAAATCCATTAAAGGATCTCCGATAGTAGACATTTCCCAATCTAAAACTGAAATTATTTTATTTATATTCTTAGAATTTAAAACAATGTTATCATATTTGTAATCATTGTGTATTAATGAAGCTGAACTCTCTTTAGGAATATTATTTAACAACCATTTTGCGGCTTTTTCTAAATTAGCACATTCATCTACTATAGAATTATTATACCTTTTTATCCAACCTTTAATTTGTCTTAAGTTATATCCATCTATTTTTCCAATTTCATTTAATTTTGATTTATGTATATCAATTGAATGAAGCTCAACAAAATTATTAATAAAATTATTTGCTATTTCACCCATACTGTCTTTATCTAGTTTATTGATCATTTTAGAGTTTCCCCTGATAATAACCCCATTAATTTTTTCCATTAAGTAAAATGGAGCTCCAATAACTTTTACATCTTCACAATACGATATAACTTTTGGAACTTTATTAAAAAAAGGAAAGAGTTTTGATAAGATATTAAACTCTCTAAACATATCGTGCCCTGTTTTTATTTTAGCACCATGAGGAGGTCTTCTTAATACAAATTCATCTTTGTCAATTTTAATTAAATAGGTAAGATTTGAAAAACCATTTGGAAATTGAGAGATTTCAATATCACCTTTTATCGATAATATTTTAGTTAAGTATTCTTGTAAATTTGAAGAATTTATTTCTTCTCCTTGTCTAATTTTAGTGGCTTTATCAATATAGTTTTCGTACATAATTAGACATCTCTATATTTTTTTAGGATTTGTCTTGCAACTCTACTTTTATGAACTTCATCTGCACCATCATATATTCTTGCTGCTCTTTCGTGCCTATAGTATGAAGCAAGTATAGTATCATCAGTTACTCCAAGAGCTCCATGAACCTGAATAGCATAGTCTACAACCTTTTGTAGAACATTGGCACAATAGAACTTAATTATTGATATTTCATTTCTAGTTTTATATACTCCTTGTGAATCAATTTTATGTGCAGCGTCCTTAATCATTAATCTTGCAGCATTAATCTCTGCTCTACATTCAGCAATCCAATTTTGAATTGTTTGCTTGTCTGCAAGTAATTGGCCATGCGCTAGTTCTCTACTAGCAGCTCTTTTACACATCAAATCAAATGAACGTTCACACATACCTATCCAGCGCATACAATGGTGTATTCTTCCTGGGCCTAGTCTCTTTTGTGCTATTGAAAATCCTTCTCCATCTCCACCTAGCACATTTGAGAGTGGAACTTTCACATTTTCAAATTTAATTTCAGCATGGCTTTCCCAACCTCCACCAGGGTGTCCCATTACAGATATATTTCTAATAAATTTAACTCCTTCTGAATCTGTAGGAACAATTATTTGACTTGCTTTTTTGTATGGATTTTCATTATTAGGATCTGAAATTAACATTACTATAGCAAATTTTGCTCCATCAAAACTAGAGGTAAACCACTTGTGTCCATTTATTATATAATTGCCATTTTCTTTAGTTGCAAGAGTTCCCATATTTACAGGATTTGATCCAGCAAAATTAGGCTCAGTCATAGCAAAACAACTTCTTATTTTGCCATCTAGAAGTGGATTTAAATATTTTTCTTTTTGTTCTTCAGTACCAAACTCTATTAATATTTCCATATTCCCTGCATCTGGGGCTTGACAATTAAAGACATAAAAACCATATGGACTAGCACCTAGAATTTCGCTAATCTCTCCATGTTGTTCAAGAGTTAACCCTAGTCCTCCATATTCTTTTGGGATTTGAGGGAGCCAAAGCCCCATCTTTTTAACTTTTCCTCTTAGTTCATTTAGTTTTGGTAATTTTTCTTCCCAACTTGAATCCAAGATCCAGGGTTCTAAAGAAAACAATTCCTTTTCAACAAATTCTTTTATAGTATTCTTTATTTCTTTAAAATCCATAATTAATTATTTCCCTTTAAAATTTGGAATTCTTTTTTCTACAAATGCAGTAACTCCTTCTATGTGATCTTTACTCTTAAATGCAATTATCTGTTTTTTAGCTTCAAATGCTATAGTATCATGCAAACTATTATTAATTGAAAACATCATATCTTCTTTAGTTATGCCAATTGCCAAAGTTGGTTTTTTAGCTAATTCTTTTGCCCAATTAACCGCTTCTTCTAATATTTTGTCATC
>JAAZXZ010000129.1 GCA_014239895.1 Flavobacteriaceae bacterium | reverse complement strand
TTTCCTTCAGAATAAACTTTTAAAAATCCATCAAATTTTACTATTTGACCCGTTGCTATAAATAGATGTTCATAGTTTGAAGATTTAATTTTAACATTAGTCTTTTCCAAAGTCGCATCTGACATTTGAGAAGCAATAGTTCTTTTCCAAATTAATTGATACAATCTTTTTTGATCATTATCTAAAATTTTATCACCAAAACTTGAAAAATTTGTAGGTCTTATTGCTTCATGAGCATCCTGAGCTCGTTTAGATTTTGTTTGATATGATTTGGTGCTAGAATATTGATTTCCATAAGCACTTATAATATGTTTTTTAGCTGAATCCTTTGCAAAATTTGAAAGATTTACACTATCAGTTCTCATATATGTTATTAATCCTGATTCATATAATCTTTGAGCAACAGTCATTGTCTTTGACACAGAAAAATATAATTTTCTTGAAGCCTCTTGCTGTAAGGTAGAAGTAGTAAATGGTGCTGATGGTGTTTTCTTTAGAGGTTTTTTTTCTAAATTCTCAACAGAGAAATCAGGGTTTTTGTTATTATTTAAAAATGATTCGGCTTCTTCTTTAGTTTTAAAAGTCTTATCAAGTTTTGCTTTAAAGCTGTCATTATTATTAGTCTTAAATTCTGCATCTATCCTATATAGACTTTCAGTATTAAAATTTTTAATTTCTCTTTCCTTTTCAACTATTAATCTTACTGAAACAGACTGAACTCTTCCTGCTGATAAACCACTTTTAATTTTTTTCCAAAGCACTGGTGATAGTTCATATCCCACAATTCTATCTAATACTCTTCTTGCTTGTTGAGCATCTACTAAATTATAATTAATGGCTCTAGGATTTTCTATTGCATTTTTAATAGCAGATTCTGTAATTTCATTGAATACGATCCTTCTTGCCTTATTTTCATCTAATTTTAATAATCTAAATAAATGCCAAGCAATCGCTTCTCCCTCACGATCTTCATCACTAGCTAACCATACAGTATCAGACTTATCAGCCAAATCTTTAAGATTTTTAACTACAGTCTTTTTATCCTTTGATACCTCATATTTAGGTTTAAAATCTCCATCTACATTCACTCCTAAATTTTTTGAAGGCAAGTCCGATATATGTCCAAAACTTGAAGCTACTTTAAAATCACTTCCTAAAAATTTTTCAATTGTCTTGGCTTTTGCCGGGGACTCAACTATTACTAAATTCTTTGCCATTTTTCTAAATTAAGATGTACAAATGTAGAAGAATTTTTTAATATCAATCTATAAAGTAAAATCATACATGAAGAGAGATAAATTTAAAAACATGACAAATTGGCGTATTTTTAATATATTTGCAAACTATCTTTAAATGTTACTCATGAGTGGTGATTTAAAAAAAATAGGGAAAAACCCGTATCAATATAATGGAGAGTTTACTCTAATAAGCAGTAAAAACACTTCTAATAACCTATTAGAAAAAAAACTCTATATAGAAAGCTATGGTTGTGCAATGAATTTTAGTGATAGTGAGATTGTTGCCTCTGTATTATCTAAAAATGGTTATAGCACTACTAATATTGTGGAAAATGCAGAATTGATATTATTAAATACTTGCTCTATAAGAGAAAAAGCTGAGCAAACTATCAGAAAAAGATTAGAAAAATTCAATTCTCTAAAAAAATCAAATAAACAACTGAAAATTGGAATACTTGGATGCATGGCAGAACGATTGAAAAGCAAATTAATTGAAGAGGAAAAAATTGTTGATCTAGTTGTTGGCCCCGATGCATACAAAGACTTGCCAAATTTAATAAACAAAGTAGAAAAAGGTCAAAAAGCTATAAATGTAGTCCTTTCAAAAGATGAAACATATTCAGATATTTCACCTCACAGACTAAACTCTAATGGAGTCAATGCCTTTATTTCAATAACAAGAGGCTGTGACAATATGTGTACATTCTGTGTTGTTCCCTTTACTAGAGGTAGAGAAAGAAGTAGAGATCCTCAAAGTATAGTTAAAGAGATAAAAGATCTAGAAATAAAAGGCTATAAAGAAATAATTCTACTTGGACAAAATGTTGACAGCTATTTGTGGTTTGGTGGAGGTTTGAAAAAAGATTTTAATAAAGCCTCAGAAATTCAAAAAACTACGGCTCTTAATTTTGCAAAATTATTAGAATTATGCGCTATTAATTATCCTAAAATTCGAATTAGATTTTCTACATCTAATCCTCAAGATATGTCAATAGATGTAATAAATGTCATGGCTAAATATAATAATATATGCAATCATATACATTTACCTGTTCAAAGTGGTAGTAACAAAATTCTAAAAGCAATGAATAGGCAACATTCAAAAGAAGAGTATATTGATTTAATCAATAGAATTAAACAAATTATTCCTAACTGTAGTATAAGTCAAGATATAATTGTAGGCTTCCCTGGCGAATCAGAAGAAGATCATAAAGAAACATTAGATCTGATGGAGACTATAAAATACTCATTTGGATATATGTTTAAATATTCTGAAAGACCTGGAACTCTTGCTCAGCGCAAATTAACAGATGATGTTGATGAGGCCACAAAGAAGAGGAGATTAGAAGAAATTGTAGCATTACAACAAAAGCACAGTTTATATAGAACAAAAGAATTTTTAAATAAAGAAGTTGAAGTCTTAATTGAAAAAACTTCAAAAAAATCACAATTGTATTGGAGCGGTAGAAATGATGAAAACACGGTAGTCGTTTTTCCTAAAGAAAATTACAATATTGGGGACTTTGTCAATATAAAAATTACTGATTGTACTAGTGCCACCTTATTAGGAAATGCAATTGGATATTCAAAAAATAACTAAATATTATGGAATCAATTCAAGCTATTAAACAGAGATTTAGTATAATTGGCAATGATACTGGTCTTAATAGAGCACTGGAGAAAATAAAACAGGTTGCTCCCACTGATATTTCAGTTTTAGTAACTGGTGAAAGTGGAGTTGGTAAGGAAAATATTCCTAAAATTGCACATCAATTATCTCATAGAAAACATGCAAAATATATTGCTGTAAATTGTGGAGCTATTCCAGAGGGCACTATAGACAGCGAGTTATTTGGACATGAAAAAGGTGCTTTTACAGGAGCTACTCAGTCAAGAAGTGGATATTTTGAAGTTGCTGATGGCGGAACAATATTTTTAGATGAAGTTGGAGAACTCCCCTTAACTACTCAAGTAAGGCTATTAAGGGTTTTAGAAAATGGAGAATTTATCAAAGTTGGTTCAAGTAAAGTCCAGAAAACCAATGTGAGAATAGTAGCTGCAACAAATCTTAATATGCAAAAAGCAATTAGAAAAAATAAGTTTAGAGAAGATTTGTATTATAGGTTAAGCACAATTGAAATTAATATTCCACCGCTAAGGGACAGAAAAGATGACATACATTTACTGTTTAGAAAATTCTCTAGTGATTTTGCACAACGCTATAGTATGCCTTCAATAAAATTAGAGGATGATGCTATAAAAACATTAATAAATTACAGATGGGACGGTAATATTAGGCAATTAAAAAATATAGCTGAGCAATTATCTGTTTTAGAAGAAGATAGATCTATTAGTAATAAAACTCTTAAAAATTACTTACCAAAAGGAGCAGATAGTAGCTTGCCAGCAATAATATCAGGAAAAGAAAGCTCAAATGATTTCAACTCAGAGAGAGAAATTTTATATAAAGTGTTATTTGACATGAAGGGCGATCTAAATGATTTAAAAAAGCTTACTATGGAATTAATGGAATCTAGTAATATTTCTGAATTTAAAGAAAACAATGAACATTTAATAAAGAAAATTTATGACTCTAGAGGTGAAAAG
>JAAZXZ010000006.1 GCA_014239895.1 Flavobacteriaceae bacterium | reverse complement strand
TGAACTTTTTTATTGTAAAATTCTCTCCATACATCTACAATATTTCCATGATATGCTATTGATATTACTTCCTTATTGTCTTTTGCAACTTTTACTCTTTTCACAAGTGAATCCAAATTATCAATTACTTCATCTACCCAACCTTGTGAAAACCTAGATTCAATTGCTTTTATATTTACTTCTGCACAAACTGTAATACACTTTGATATATTCCCCGCTTTTGGTTGAGCTCCACTCATTCCTCCTAAACCAGAGGTTAGAAAGACTTTCCCTTTAGGATTTTTTCCTATTTTTCTAAATGCATTTAGAACTGTTATTGCTGTTCCATGTACAATTCCTTGAGGTCCTATATACATATAACTTCCTGCCGTCATTTGACCATACTGAGTAACACCTAGTGCATTAAATTTTTCAAAATCGATCTTCTTCGAATAATTCGGAATTACCATTCCATTTGACACTACAAGTCTAGGAGCATTTTTATTTGACGGAAATAACCCAAGTGGATGTCCAGAGTTGATTACAAGGGTTTGTTTGTTTGTCATTTCAGACAAATATTTCATACAAATTAGATATTGAGCCCAATTTTGAAATACAGATCCATTTCCACCATATGTTATTAATTCATGCGGATGTTGAGCTACATTTTCATCTAAATTATTTTGAATCATTAACATAATTGCAGCAGCCTTCTTTGATTTATATGGATATTGATTAATTGGTCTGGCATACATTTTATATGCGGGTCTATATCTGTACATATATATTCTGCCATACTTATTTAATTCTTCATTAAAGTCTTTAATTAATAAACTATGGTGTTTTTTACTGAAATATCGTAGAGAATTTCTAAGTGCTAATTTTTTTTCACCTTTTGTCAAGACATTTTCTCGAATAGGAGCATGATTTATTGTTAAATCATATTTTCTTTTAGCTGGTAGCTTATTTGGAATACCTTCTCTAATCTGCTCTTTAAAAGTCATAATTAATCTTAATTAGTATAAGGATTATAATCATATGGACAATGCCTACAACTGCTCTCACAACAATAGCCTCTTTTTAAATGATATTTTTCAGTATAGCATTTATATCCTTCTTCTGTTATGTAATAATCCTTTTCATCCATACATAAGTATGATAACTAGCTATGCAAAGATAAAGTAAATTCAATTTAATTTGAATTATCTTTGAATGATTGAAATGAAAAAGTATTTAGTATTTATATTGTGTGTCTACTTTTTACAGAGTTGTGGTTCAAAAAGAACTATTTATAATTATGAAGATGATAGAAAGGAAATTACTTCAAGAAAAAAGAAACCAAAAAAGAAAAAATTCAAGCAGATTGATAAACCTATTATCCCGGTTATAAGGACTACTGAAGATTATATTGAATATTATAATAAAATTGCAATGGATGAAATGAGACAATACAAAATTCCTGCAAGTATTACATTAGCTCAAGGTATTTTAGAATCTGGATCTGGTAAGGGGACATTGGCTGTTAATGCAAATAATCATTTTGGCATTAAATGTCATGATTGGAATGGACCAAAAATTTATCATGATGATGATAAAAAGCAGGAATGTTTTAGAAAATACTCTTCATCAGAATTTTCTTTCAGGGATCATTCTATATTTTTAGCTTCTAGAGATAGGTATGCATCACTTTTTAAATTAAAAAAAGATGATTATAAGTCCTGGGCAAAAGGACTAAAAAAAGCTGGGTATGCAACTGACAGAAAATATTCTCAAAAATTAATTGATCTAATTGAGCGATATAAGTTGTATCGCTACGATGATATTATATTAAAAAAGAAAAGACCTAAACAAAAATTTTACACTGTTAGAAAGGGAGATACACTTTATTCTATTTCAAAAAGATTTAATATTTCTATTGATGATTTGATTAACTATAACAGTTTAAACTCTGAAGGGATAAGTATAG
>JAAZXZ010000071.1 GCA_014239895.1 Flavobacteriaceae bacterium | reverse complement strand
TTCTGGATTAATAGAAAATGAGGCAATTCCAAAGTCTTTATAATTTTTTAAATTGTTTTGAAGATGCACAAGATTGTTGTTCATTATTGGACAAATCGTTGTACATGTAGTAAAGAAAAATTCAATAACATAAGCCTTTCCTAAAAAGTCATTATTAGAAATTCTCTTCCCATTTTGATTGATAAAATCAAATGCAGGAACCTTCTTTTTATTTCCATCTATTTCTAAAAATGCTAAAGGTTCTGAATCAGTTATTAAATGATCTATTTTAGAGCTTCTATTATCACTTCTAACAATATCATTATTTTGAATTCTATCAATAATTCTTGGTATGAAAATACTTCCAAAAATTAGTATTATTAATGATATCCCGATATATGAATTATTTCTGGGTTTCAAGGCTTTCTAAATTTTTTATTCTTCTGTTATTTGAATCAAACTTTCCTTTTCTTTTTTGCCTGTATTCAGTAAATAAAATTCTAATATCATCACTCATCTTGTTTTTTATCTCTGATACCTTTATAGAATTATATGAATATAATCCATATAATTCTATGCCCTTTTCTATCTCATTCTCAGATCTATTATCTATCCTGCCTCTTTGATTATTCAATTTATCTATTAAGAAAACTTGATTTGTAGCTAATGTTGAATCTAATTCTATTTGGCTTCTTAAAGATCTATATAATTCTTTAATTTGTTCATCTGTCCCTTGTGCAAAATGCCAATATTTTAGTTCATCTGACTTATGCAATTCTTTTTTTACCTGTTTCAAATTTGATTCAGAGCCTAAAATTGAGATAGTAACTATTTGAAATTTTTTAAATCCTAGAAACTTGTCATATATAAGCTCCTTTAGGTTTAAGACTGATGTAATATTATTCATTGGGTCCTTGCCTAAAAAAGACAATACGGTAATATTCTCATTAAATAATTTCTTTTCACTGTCAAAAAAATTAAAATCATCAACATCATTAACATCAGTTTTTATAATATCTAAAGGATTATAATTATGAGTTGATGGATACAAAAATAACAAGAAAATAACCGGGAGTAAAAATAGCACGCCTAGAATAAACCATTTTCTAATAAATTCTTTTTTCACTAAAAATTAAAATGTAAAAATTAAAAATCTTTTTTTATGTAGTCAATATTCCCTTGATCAAAAATATATCCTGCTTCCTGAACTAATATAAAGACTAGATATAGTACAAGAAAAACAAAAGTCCAAACAACAACTCTTCTAAGAGTTTTAGTCTCATCTCTCATATGCATAAAATCCCATGTAATATAATATGCTTTTACAATGGTGAGTGAAATAAAAATCCAATTAAGAATTTTCATGTTCAGAAAATATGTCAACAAAATCTTAGGCTTAGATATACCAAGCGCAACTTCCACCGCAGTTACAATCGAAAGCAAGACTAATACACCCCATATTTTTTGAGTAATATTTTTAAACTTAATTAATCCTCTAAAAAGCTCTAAATTATGTTCTTGATGTGACATTTATTATAATTTATTAAACAAGATAAAAGAATGTAAATACAAACACCCAGACCAAATCTACAAAGTGCCAATACAGACCTACTTTTTCAACCATTTCATAGTGGCCTCTTTTTTCATATGTTCATAAAATAACATTAAAAAATATTATGATATTTATGATTACACCAGAAAACACATGGAATCCATGAAATCCTGTTATAAAGAAGAAAAAGTCTGCAAATAAAGGCATTCCATATTCATTCTCCCATAAATTAGCTCCATTAACAATTGATTTTC
>JAAZXZ010000007.1 GCA_014239895.1 Flavobacteriaceae bacterium | reverse complement strand
ATGCATCCAATAATTTGCTGGATTTGTATTAAAACATGCATTTGCTTGAGCAATTTCACATTCATGATGTGGAAATTTTAAGTCCATTCCACCTCCATGAATGTCAAACTTTTCTCCTAAATATTTACTACTCATAGCAGTACATTCAAGATGCCATCCGGGAAATCCTAGGCTCCAAGGAGAGTGCCATTTCATTATATGTTGAGGCTCAGCTTTTTTCCAAAGTGCAAAATCTTGTAGATTTTTTTTATCAGATTGACCATCTAATTTTCTTGTGTTATGTATTAGATCTTCAATATTTCGTTTGCTTAAAATTCCATATTTCTTTGACTTATTATATTCTATTACATCAAAGTATATAGAGCCATTTTTTTCATAGGCCAACTTTTTATCGACCATTCTTTTAATTAACTCAATTTGCTCAATAATATGTCCTTGTGCAGTAGGTTCTATACTAGGAGGCATTAAATTGAATTTTTTTGTGCAATCATGAAAGTCGTTGGTATATTTTTGAACTACTTCCATTGGAGCAATTTTTTCAATCCTAGCTTTTTCACTAATTCGATCTTCAGTATTGTCGTCAACCATATGCCCCACATCAGTTATATTTCTTACATATCTTATTTTCTTACCGATATGATTTAGATATCTATATATAGTATCAAACGAAATAAAAGTTCTTAAATTTCCAAGATGAACATTGCTGTAAACTGTTGGTCCACAGACATACATTCCTACATATCCTTTAGTAATAGTCTTGAATAATTCTTTTTTTCCAGTTAAAGAATTGTAGATTTTTATGCTGTTACTTTTGTCAGAAGGCATTTAATAAAATTACATTTTATAGACCATTAAATGAAGTTTCCAGCTGAATATATTTTAGGAATTCATCTTTGGTTGTTTGATCATATTTAAATTTTCCACCAAATTCAGATGTAATTGTACTAGAATCGACATCTTTTATTCCTCTTGAGTTAACGCATAAATGTTTTGCATCAATGACACAAGCAATATCTTCTGTTTTTAAAACCTTTTGAAGCTCTGAAACTATTTGTTTAGTTAGTCTCTCTTGTACTTGAGGTCTTTTTGAATAATATTCAACTATTCTATTAATTTTAGATAATCCAATTACTGTTCCACTAGAAATATAAGCTACGTGAGCTTTGCCAACAATTGGAAGTAAATGATGTTCACATGTTGAGTAGACATTGATGTTTTTTTCAACTAACATTTCACCATAATTATATTTGTTTTCAAATGTGGAAGATTTTGGTTTTAATTCTGGCTTTAGACCAGAAAAAATTTCTTTCACAAACATTCTAGCTACTCTTGCTGGGGTTCCCATTAGACTATCATCATTTAAATCTAGTCCGAGAGTATGCATAATTTCGCTAATATTCTTTTTTATAATTGATGTTTTTTCTTCATCTGATTTTTCAAAGGCATCTTCTCTTATAGGAGTTACATCTGAGGTTTGCACGTGGTCTTCACCAAGTTCTTCATTTTTAGAAATATATTTTTCCAGTTTCATTATCTATTAATTAATATGATTTTAATCTGTACAAATATAATGAAATATCATTCCTATTGGTATATTCACTATAATAAAATCAAACTTATTGATTTTAAGTAATATTTGTCGTATTTGAAAAAAATAAATTAAATTAGCTCCTTCGTCACTACCCATCTTTTATATGAGAAAAGCTATAATTTTTTTTTCTATTTTTATTTTTTCAAATATTGGAGCTGTAATAGCTCAAAATGATTTCAAAAAACATGATAAGTGGATTACCCACTATCCATCAAATATAGATTTACCATTTTCAAATGATGAACTTAAAAAAATAGAAGAGGCTTATGGTCTTGAATTTAAAAAAGAAATACTGACTAATCGTATTTTATTAAAAGACATAAAGGATATATTAAGAAATAGAGTTGAGGTATTTAATGCTGAAAAAAAGAATATATCTTCAATAACCAATTTATCTACATTACCATTATATAATTCTAAGCTATTACTTAAAGCTTTTGATCCAAATAATTTTAATCCTCTTCTATATGAATTTGATTTTTATACAAAATCTAACCTAGTATATAGAGTTGACAATACGAGTTATTTAATATTTATAAAGCCTAGAGAATTAAGATGAGAAAAACTGCTTTAAATATTTTCTGGCTATTACTGTTACTGCCATTTTTGAGCTTCTCTCAGGATTATTTAATTAGTCAAGGAGGCACTATAAATACTTGTCAGGGAAAATTTTATGATTCAGGCGGAAGTGCAGGTAACTATGCTGCAAATGAATCTTACTCAATAACCATTTGTTCTGAAAATAGTGATCAAATGATAGAGCTTGACTTTACTACTTTTTCAACACAAACTACAGTTGATTATCTAACTATTTATAATGGACCTGATAATACTAGTACTGGAACTGTTTATTCAGGAAATAATACTAATAGTCCTGGGTTTATTGCTGCTGATAATACATCTGGATGTTTAACTATTGAGTTTGTTAGTGATGGACAAGCATCTACTACGGGGTGGGAAGCAACTATAAGCTGTTATGAGCCTTGTCAAGATGTAACGGCAACAGTTGAATCAACTCCAGAAATTTCTTCTAGTGGGACTATAGAGGTTGATGTAGACCAGGAGATATCATTTATTGGAAGTGGTGTTTTTTCTAATGGAAATGACAGTGATGCTGTTTATGAGTGGGACTGGGGAGATGGAACTTCAGCTGTTGGTTTAACCCCACAAAAGTCTTACCCTGCGGCAGGTTTATACAATGTTACTTTTCAAATTACGGATTACAATGATTGCATTTCTAATATAGTTGAGATTCAGGTTATTGTAGGTGCAGAAACACCAGGGAATCCTTATGTTAGTGCAGGTGATGATATTACCCTAGTTTGTGAAACTACAACGCAATTAACAGCAGAATTCTTAGAGATTGGTCTAACAACATCTTATGGTGTAAGAGAAATTGTTTATGTTCCTCCATTTCCTTTTAATGGACTAGCTAATTCAGTAAATACAAATATTGATGATGCATGGGATAGTGTAGGAAGCCTCCCTTTTGATTTTTGTTTTTTTGGAGATACAGAAACCCAGTTTCAGGTAGGATCCAACGGTTTAATACGTTTTGATGTTGATGCAGGCGATACTTTTAATGAATGGCAATTTACGAATTCTGATAATATACCCACAAATTCTCCTGCTGCAGTTGGAGAGGGAAATATATTTTCACCAGTTCATGACATTGATCCGGCTGCATCTAGTGGTGAGGAGATTGCTTGGGAAATAATTGGAGAAGCACCTAATAGGGTTTTAGCAGTTTCCTATTATAATGTTCAGATGTACTCATCGGCTTGCAGTGCTTTATTAGCAACTCATATGATTGTTTTATATGAAACAACCAATGTCATAGATATATACATTGAAAACAAACCCATATGTAGTACTTGGCAAGGTGGGGTGGCAGCAATAGGAATTCAAAATGATGCAGGCACTCAAGGTTATTCTCCTGATGGAAGAAATTCATCAGATTCACCATGGGAGACTTCACAAGAAGCTTGGCGTTTTACCCCAACAGGAGAGAGTGTTATAGAATTTTCCTGGTTAGACTCATCTGGAAATGTAATATCTACTGACCCTGAACTTGATGTAAATATCACCACTACAGAGACCTTTACAGCACAAGTTATCTATACAAATTGCAATGGAGATATAGTTGAAGTAACAGATGATGTAACAGTCACCATTGATGATCCCCCATTTACTGTTGACCTCGGAGATGATCAGAATTGGTGTCTTGATTCGGATGATATAATTTTAGATGTAGATATTGAATCTTCAAGTGCAACCTATCAATGGATTTTAGATGGAAATATTATAACTGGCGAAAATGATCCATCTATTACAATATCATCTCCAAATTCAGGAGAATACAGCGTGATTGTAAATGATCAAAATTGTGATGTTCAGGATGTTGTTAATATAACTTTTGGTGAAGAAGATTCTTCATTTGAATTGACAGCTACTTGTGATGGTTCAACTGCCCAGATAACAGGTGTTACTGGGGGTTCATTTGCATTTGTTGATCCACCAGCTGATGGAGCTGTTATTGATGCTACTACGGGAGAAGTAACTGGTGGCGATTATGGAAACAGCTATGGTATTAGTTATACTACTTCAGGATCTTGTTGGTCTATAACTGAATTAGAATCTACTATATTGGAAGCCGATGATTCTTCATTTGAATTGACAGCTACTTGTGATGGTTCAACTGCTCAGATAACAGGTGTTACTGGAGGTACATTTGCATTTGTTGATCCGCCAGCTGATGGGGCTGTTATTAACGCTACTACTGGAGCGGTAACTGGTGGTGATTATGGAAGCACATATAATATTAGTTATACTAGCAATGATATTTGTCCAACTACTAGTATTGAAACAGTTATTGTAATGGATGCTGAAGACTCTTCATTTGAATTAACTCCAACATGTGATGGGGCTACGGTTAATAGTGTTGTTACCGCTGGAGGTGTATTTGCTTTTAATGAAGCCCCTGTTGATGGAGCGGTTATTGATGCTACTACAGGAGAGGTAACTGGTGGTGATTATGGAAGCACCTATAGTATTAGTTATACTACTTCAGGATCTTGTTGGACTACATCAATACTTCCTCTTACAACAATAGAAGCTGATGATCCTTCATTTGAATTAACCGCTACTTGTGATGGTGCTACTGCTAATATTACAGGTCTTGCCGGGGGTACATTTGCCTTTGTTAATCCGCCAGCTGATGGAGCGGTTATTGATGCTACTACAGGAGAGGTAACTGGTGGTGATTATTTAAGTACTTATACTGTTGAATATATAACTAATGGCCCCTGTTCAATGACATCAGAACTTAGTATTACAACAATAGAAGCTGATGATTCATCATTTGCATTAACCGCTACTTGTGATGGTGCTACTGCTACTGTTACAGGTCTAGCTGGTGGTACATTTGCCTTTGTTAATCCGCCAGCTGATGGAGCTGTTATTGATGTTACTACGGGAGAGGTAACTGGTGGTGATTATGGAAACAGCTATGGTATTAGTTATACCTCCCCAGGATCTTGTTGGTCTATAACTGAATTAGAATCTACTATATTGGAAGCTGATGATTCTTCATTTGAATTGACAGCTACTTGTGATGGAGCAACGGCAGAGATAACAGGTTTTACTGGAGGTACATTTGCATTTGTTGATCCTCCAGCTGATGGAGCTGTTATTGATGCTACT
>JAAZXZ010000008.1 GCA_014239895.1 Flavobacteriaceae bacterium | reverse complement strand
TAGTTTTCTTGCATTTTCTAACTTACCATACCCAAATCCTTCTGTTACATTTGGCACTAAAATTCCTGTCTGCAATGTTGATATATCTCTAATAGCATCAGTTAGCTGAGATGAAACACTTCCTATAGATGTTGGATCAAAACCATTATTACTATTGTCAGGATATGCAGATGGGCCTACGTAAACATTAACAGCGGAAGAAACAGAAGATGATTCCCCTAAATCTTGAAAAGCAACTATATTTCTTACATCATTTATTTGATTATTTCTATTAGTAACCCAAACTTCACTTCTAGTAATTTGGACATTAGAGTTTATGAAAGGATAGGTTAATAATGCTTCATCATATTTATCTCTAAAATAGTGGCTTAAGAAAAAATGTCTATTCTCGTCGTAATCTAAAGCTCTAAATTCAAATTCCTGAATAGTTCCGCCACCCTGAGAAACTACTGATCTTGATTCAGATTTTTGTTCTGAGAAAACAGCTGTAACTCTTGTTCTGCCAAATTTTAATTCAGTTTTAAATCCAAATAAGCTCTGTGCTCCAGATATCAATGAACTATTAAGCGGCATACTCACATTACCTACCTCAATTTTTTGTATTATATCATCCTCTGTAGGTTCATATTCTAATTTTAATAAATTTTGAAAATCAAATGTAGATTGAGTATCAAAATTTGCATTAACTTGAACTCTTGTCCCTACCTTTCCAAGTAAGCTTAGTCCAATTCGTTGATCAAAATCAAATGTAAGATTACTTCTATTTCTTGGAGAAAAAGAAGGATTATCTTGTTTAGTGAATAACATTCCTAGATCAACTTCTATGGATCCTTGTGGGACAACCTCAATTGTATTGCCTCCAAATATGTTTTCAAAAATTTTAGAGTTGACATATATCTCAGGAATAAGATTTTTTTGCATCTCATCTGTACCGTCTTTCTTGCCTTCAGCAGCATCAATTTTTGATTTATAGTATTCCTTTAAGTCTTCAACTAAAATTAATTTTTTATATTCTTCAGGACTTAAAATAATTGGATAGTTAATATTATAATCCGAAACACTCAAGTTATAATAATACATATCGCTAATTGGGTCATATTGATAATTTTCAATATAACTACTTGGAGTTGGTAAGTTGATTTCACCAAAAGAAATTTCCTGATTAGCTATAGAGTCCTGAATTGTTGAAGAAGACGCCTCTTGAGCAATCAAAAAACTAGTATAAAAAATAGACAATAAAAACAGCCCTGAAAACCTTATTTTCATTAAACTAAAAGTAATTTTGTTCAAACTTTTTTACAAATTTTTTAAAGTCTCTTTAATAATACTTTCTACTGAAATATCTGGGTTTTCTAACACAATCTTGTCAACCAGTCTTTCAGAGGACCTTTTATTAATTCCTAAGACTTCTAATGCAGATAACGCTTCTTCTTTATTAGTATTGTTTGAAGAAGTAATTCCTTCGTCTAAATCATAGACTTTTAGAATTTTGTCTCGTAGGTCTATTATAACTCTTTGAGCGGTTTTTGATCCAATACCTTTAACAGATTGTATTAATGAAACGTTTTCTCTTGATATGGCGTCAATTATTTGATCAGGAGAAATTGATGAGAGCATAGTTCTTGCGATATTTGAACCAATGCCATTAACAGATATTAAAAGTCTGAAAATTTCTCGTTCCTTTATTGTATAGAATCCGTAAAGCGTATGAGAATCTTCTTTAATTTGAAGATGGGTATATAATTTTAAATTTTCATTATCTGGAATTTGTGAGAATGTGTTTAAGGAAATATTTATTAAATAGCCTATTCCATTAGATTCAATTACAACACTAGTTGGAGTTTTTTCAACTAATCTTCCTTTAACATGAGTTATCATAATAAGAATTTAAAGACTCAAATTTACTAAAATTATCACCATAATACTTAAATAAAAAATTAAAGTGCTAAGGAGATTTAATAAAATTTAGATTTCTTGTTAATCTCTTATATCCTGTTCTTTTAACAGCTGAATTTTTAAAAATTTTATTGAAAGTTTCTTCAGTAATTTCATTCCATTCATCTCTACTCATTTTCATAAGTTCAGAGCTAGACTGGAATAAAGGCTCCTTATGAGGTTTTGAAAATTTATTCCATGGGCAAACATCTTGACACACATCGCATCCAAAAACCCAATCATCAAATTTTCCTTTAAATTCTTGAGGTATATTTTCTTTTAATTCAATTGTGAAATATGAAATACATTTGCTTCCATCTACTACATATGGTTCAGTTATTGCTTCTGTTGGACATGAATCTATACATGCTGTACATTGCCCACAATGGTCAGATTCAATTGTATCATAATCGAGGTCTAAATCAACTATAAGTTCTGCTAAAAAATAAAATGACCCAACCTGCTTAGTAATTAAATTTGAATTTTTTCCAACCCAACCTATACCACTTTTAGCGGCCCATGCTTTTTCTAGGATTGGTGCTGAATCAACAAAAGCCCTTCCATGAACATCCCCAATTTTATCTTTTATAAATGTTAGGAAAAAATTTAACTTTTCTTTTATCACATAATGGTAATCCATACCATATGCATATTTTGAAACTTTTGGGGCTTCCTTATTTTGTAAATCTTCAGGATAATAATTGTATGTAAGAGAAATTATACTTTTTGCATCATCAACTAGTTTTGTAGGGTCAAGACGCTTTTCAAAGTAATTCTCCATATATTTCATTTCTCCATTCATCTTCATCTTCAACCATTTCTCTAATCTTGGAGCTTCATCTTCTAAAAATTCTGCTCTACTTATTCCACAAGAAATAAATCCTAATCTCTTAGCTTCATTTTTAATTAATTCTGTATAGTGTTTTTTATTTTTCAACTATTGAAAAAATATTTAGGAATTAGAATAACCCCTTCTGACCAGATTTAGGTGTTCGTCCTAAATGTTTATATGCAAGCTCTGTAACTTGACGGCCTCTTGGTGTTCTCATTATAAAACCCTGTTGAATCAGAAAAGGCTCATAGACTTCTTCAATTGTTTCAGAATTTTCACTAACTGCAGTAGAGAGGGTAGTTATTCCTACAGGACCTCCTGCAAATTTGTCTATAATAGTAGTCAATATTTTATTATCCATTTCATCAAGTCCATTAATATCAACATTTAAAGCTTTTAAGCTACTCTTAGTTATAGATATATCTACGGAACCATCACCCTTAATTTGGGCAAAGTCTCTAATTCTTCGTAATAATGAATTAGCAATTCTTGGTGTACCTCTACTTCTACCAGAAATTTCAATAGCTGCTTCCATAGAAATTTTTACATCTAGAATTTTTGCACTTCTTTCAATAATAGTAGATAAAATCTCTGATGAATAATATTCCAGCCTATTTCTGATTCCGAATCTAGCCCGCATTGGAGCAGTTAATAACCCTGATCTTGTAGTAGCTCCAACTAATGTAAAAGGATTTAAATTAATTTCTACTGATCTCGCATTTGGGCCTGATTCTATCATAATGTCAATTTTATAATCCTCCATTGCAGAATACAAATATTCTTCAACAACTGGGCTTAGCCTATGAATCTCATCAATAAATAAAACATCTCTCTCTTCAAGATTAGTTAACAATCCTGCTAAATCAGCCGGCTTGTCTAAAATAGGCCCGGAAGTTACCCTTATTCCAGCTTCAAGCTCTCTTGCTAATATATGAGCAAGGGTTGTTTTTCCAAGCCCTGGGGGTCCATGAAATAAGGTGTGATCTAATGCGTCACCTCTTTGATTTGAAGCTTGAACAAAAATTTTCAAATTGTCAATAACTTGATCCTGTCCACTAAAATCTTCAAAAGAATTAGGTCTTAAATTATTCTCAAATTCCTTCTCCTCTGGAGACATATTAATTTGGGAAGGATCTAAATTTTCATTCATAAAAACAAATATAAAGAAAAAGCCTTTCTAAAAAGAAAGGCTTTAAAATTAATGACTTAATATAGAGTTAATATTCTTCTTCTCCCTTTTTAAGAGGAATATGTTGTGGGACAAAATCCTCTTTATATCCAGGTTTGCTGTAGTCATAAGGCCATCTATAAACTTCTGGAATTTTTCCTTGCCAATTTCCGTGAATATGCTTCATTGAAGAAGTCCATTCTAAAGTTGTAGAATTCCAGGGATTTTGTGGAGCCTTTTTACCATAGAAAATACTATAAATAAAATTATATAAGAAAACAATTTGTATTAAAGCTCCTATTATTGCAAATACTGTAATTATTGTATTTGTATCTGCTAAATCGTCAAACAATGGAAAGTTTGAATTGGTATAATATCTTCTTGGTAATCCTGCCATGCCAATAAAGTGCATTGGGAAAAAGACTCCATAGGCGCAAATAGCTGTTATCCAAAAATGGATATATCCAAGATTTTTATTCATCATTCTGCCAAATAGTTTAGGGAACCAATGATAAATTCCTGCAAGCATACCATATAGTGCTGAAATACCCATTACCAAATGAAAATGTGCTACGACAAAATACGTGTCATGAACATTAATATCTAATGCACTATCACCTAGAATTAGCCCTGTTACACCTCCTGTAATAAAGGTAGAAACGAAAGCTATTGCAAATAACATTGCGGGATTAAATTGAATGTTTGCCTTCCATAATGTAGCAATATAGTTGAAAGCTTTTACAGCTGAAGGTATGGCAATTAATAATGTCGTAAAGGTAAATACTGAACCTAAAAATGGATTCATCCCAGTAATAAACATGTGATGCCCCCATACAACAACAGATAAAAATCCTATAGCCAGTATTGACATTATCATAGCTTTATAACCAAATATTGGTTTTCTTGAATTAGTTGCAATTACTTCAGAAGCAATACCCAATGCAGGTAATAACACAATATATACTTCAGGATGTCCAAGGAACCAAAATAAATGTTCAAACAGAATTGGTGATCCTCCTTGATAATGTAAAACTTCTCCTTGAATAAAAATATCTGATAGGAAAAATGAAGTTCCAAAACTACGATCCATTATCAGCAATAATGCAGCTGATAATAAAACTGGAAAAGAAACTACACCAAGAATTGCAGTAACGAAAAATGCCCATATTGTTAAAGGCATTCTAGTTAAAGTCATTCCCTTAGTTCTTAAATTAATAATTGTAACAATATAATTTAATGATCCCAAAAGAGATGAAGCAATAAAGACTGCCATTGATATTAACCACAATGTCATCCCTAATCCTGATCCTGGTTGTGCTAATTCTAATGCACTAAGCGGTGGATAAATTGTCCATCCAGCTGCTGCTGGACCAGCCTCGACGAAAATTGAAGCTACCATAAGAACAGTAGAAATAAAAAACAGCCAATAAGCAATCATGTTTAAAAATCCTGTAGCCATATCCCTAGCCCCTAATTGAAGAGGAATCAAAAGATTACTAAAGGTTCCACTTAGTCCAGCTGTTAGTACAAAGAATACCATTATTGTTCCATGCATAGTAACTAATGCCAAATATATGTCTGCGTCCATTACGCCTTCTGGAGCCCATTTTCCTAGAAGAAATTCAAAAATTATATTTGGTTCTTCAGGCCAGGCTAATTGCATTCTAATTAATGAAGACATTAATATGCCTATTATACCCATAAATATAACTCCAGTAAAAAGATATTGTTTTGCAATCATCTTATGATCCTGGCTAAAAATCCATTTTGTTATGAAAGTTTCTTTGTGATGATGTTCCTGATGATCTTTATCAAATTCTATATATTCTGACATATCTACAATTTTAATTTTGAGCTATTAATGAATTTTTAAAAACGGTTTGTTGATTTATCCACTTATCAAAATCTCCCTGCGATTCAACAATTATTTTCATCTGCATATTGTAATGAGATTTTCCGCAAATCTTATTACAAAGAAGAACATAATCAAAATCATATGGATCAAGAGGTTCTTCTCCCTTTTTAATTAATTCCTTACTTTTTTCATCTCTAATCTGATTAATTGTAAGAACTTTATCTATCATGTTTGGGGTGTTTCTCATCTCTTCAGTTGTTATAGTGGGGGTCAATAAGAACTGAGTTACCATGCCAGGAACACAATTCATTTGGGCTCTAAAATGAGGCATATATGCCGAGTGAAGTACATCCTGTGAACGCATTTTAAATAACACTGGCTTATTGACAGGCAAGTGTAATTCAGTAGTTATGATATCATCACTAGCATTTGGATCAGACTCGTCAATTCCAAGAATATTCGCTCGATCTATATCAATTAATCTAACATTACTTTTACCTAAAGAATTATCATTGCCAGCATATCTTGCTTTCCAATTAAATTGTTGAGCATATAATTCAACTACCATCACATCATCATCCTGTGATATATTCATTACATCAGCCCATGTTAAAAGTCCATAGGTAATAAACCCTGTAAGAACTATTGCTGGAATTATTGTCCAAATAATTTCAAGTTTATGATTATCGGTATAGAATAGCGCTTTATTCCCTTTTTGACCTTTATATTTATAAGCAAAATAATGAAGCAGAAACTGAGTAATTGTCTGTACAATAAATATTAAACCTAATGTGCTTATCATTAAAGTATCATTCTTTACACCATGTTCTGATGCTGCATCAGTAATAAGAGGGAAATGACCATATTTTATAATGCAAATAATTGTAATACCATATATAAAAGCAAGAAAGCCTAACATCAACCTTGCATTAACTCTATTATCTTTATCGTTGGCAATTTGAGAATCATCTATTTTTTCTCCTTTTAAGGCACGAGTCAAATCAAAAATTTTGATCATCTGCCATATTGCAATTGAAATAAAAATTAATATTAATGTTATAAAAAGTGTAATCATTCGTTCAACAATATTTTAATAATGAAAATTTTCACTCTCCTTTATAAAAGGATTCCCT
>JAAZXZ010000009.1 GCA_014239895.1 Flavobacteriaceae bacterium | reverse complement strand
TCATTAGAATTAAAATCAAAAACGACTGAAGTTTATAGCCTTTTAGAAAATCAAACCGACGAATTAATAAATTACACAACTAACAAATTGAATGAATATGATAAACAGTTAGTTAGATATAATGCGCTAATTAATGATTGGGATACTTTTAATTATGATACAATTGTAAACAAGAAAGAATATATTAGCGATATATGGTTCTCGATTCAAAATGCGTATTATCCTGATTTTAGTATATATGAAACATTAATTAATAGTGGTGAAATAAATCTTATAAATTTTAATACTATTAGAAGATTTGGTCGCCTATATGAATCAATGGAAGATATTTATAATGTTCAAAAAAAAGAACGAGAATGGAGAGATTTCATTGAAAATTATTTAATGAATAATTATTCAAATCTTTTTAAAGAATATAGTCTACCATATGATTTGTTCGAGTTTTTTAAATTAACTAAAAACGATAATATCATTTTTGCACATCTAAAGTCAATTGAGTCATTACATACTACAAGAAAAATTCGCGTATCTTTCATCAGGGATACTTTAAATGAAATCAAAGATAACTTATTAGAATTAAAAGAAAGTAAGTAATGAAACATATTCTTCTATTATTATTTGCATTCCCACTATTTTCCCAAGAACAACTTAAGTATTCAATTAATTTTACAGAAAAAACTGAATCTCCAGTACCTGTTTTGTTTTTATTGCATGGATATGGAAATAATGAAAAGCAATTTGATGAATTAATAGAAAGATATAATAATAATAAATTATTAATAGTCTCACTGCGTGCGCCTTTACGTTTTATAGTTAAAAAAAATAGATGGTATGAATATAGTATATCTAATGGTGATACATTATCTAATCAAACACAGATTACTGAGAGTACTAATCGAATAATGAAAACAATTGATTATATAAAGAATAAATATAATATCGATGAAACAAAGATATTTATTGGCGGATTTAGTCAAGGCGCGATCATGTCTTACAAGCTAGCACTATTATATCCACAAAAATTTTCTGGCCTTATTGTCCATAGTGCCCGGTTACCTGTAGAATTTTCCATTATTAAATCATCTGAACATTATCAAAATCTTAATGTTTTGATTATACATGGGAATAAAGATAAAGGGCTTACTACTAAATGGGCTCTTCAGGGTAAAAGGTTATTTGAAAAATTGGGATCCAATACAGAATATTTTGAAACCAACATAGGTCATGAAATGACGAGCGAAACAATTAATAAAATTTTAGAATGGTTATCCTATTTTGAAGTGGGTTAAATAAATATGTCAGTTTTTGAATACATAATGGTTTTAGTATCAATAATTATTGGATTAGGGATTACACATATTCTTAAAAATATTGTTTTTCTTATTCAGCATAAAGATGTGCAATTTTATTGGGTTCACACTTTGTGGTGTATTGATATATTTTTTACATTAATATTTTTTTGGTGGTGGCAATATAATTATGTAATTATTGATGAATGGACATTTGGACTTTATATATTCATAGTCTTCTACGCGCTGATTTATTTTTTACTATCTGCACTCTTATTTTCTAATCGAGACATTAAATCTTACAAAGAACATTTTTATGCAAATAGAAAGTGGTTTTTCTATTTATTTGCTTTAAGCATTATGGTTGATTATGGCGATACTGCTTTAAAAGGTTATGAATATTTTCTAAATAGAGATGTTTTATACCATTTCCAGGTTGTTATTTTTACTTCGATGTCAATTTTTGCAGCAAAATCTAATAATGAAAAATATCATGCCATCTTTGTAATTAGTAATTTATCCTATCAACTTTTTGATGGATTTTTAATTTTTAACTTATTAAAGTCTTCTTGATTACAAATAAAGGAAATAATATGAAATTATTATTAATTGGAATTGTTGCTATTTCTATAATCTATTTTTTTACCTCACAATCAAGTCAAGGAACTCCTTCTATTTCTTCAGCTTCTGCTCAAAGTTTATTAGATGACGAAGATTATATATTTTTAGATGTCAGAACCTTAGCAGAACATGAAAATCTTTCAATCCCAAATACTTCCGTAATACCAATTGAAGAGTTAGCTAATAGAGTAGATGAGCTTGAAAAATATAAAGATAAGAAGATCATTCTATATTGTAGAAGTGGTAATCGCTCTGGAACAGGAACAACGATGTTAAGGGAACTCGGTTATGATGCAATTAATCTTACAGGTGGCATGAACCAGTGGTCAGGAATAACCGAATAGTTTTTAAAGAACCTGCAATATGAAACTTAATAAAATAGGGTTAATATTTTTTCTTTCATTAAGTTTAGGTCAAATATCTTCCAACACATTTTATAATAATGAAAAATGGGGGATTCGTTTTTATCGAGGGTACGCAACTTATCGTCCTCTTATAGCCATAATTGGCTCTGGAGATATGCCCATGGAGCGCCATGAAACAGGGATTCGCGGCATTGATTTAAGTAGAAAAATTACAAGTGATCAGAGTAGGTCGAATATTGGCTGGTATTTAAAATTTGGATTTATTCGTCATTTAGAAAGAGGCTATCAGCCAAATCACAATCAGTACAATATATTTCTACAGGCATACCAAAATAAAATAGTACTTGGCTACCCAATTAATTTATTTATTGGAGAAGGGTTATCTTATTCTGAGCTAGTTCCTTATGTTGAAGGACGCGAGACAAGACGAATAAGTGGAAGGGATTCAAAGTTGATGAATTATTTAAATGTTGGCTTTGATATAAGCACCTATCATCTTTTCCCCAATCTAGGTTTAATTAATTTATACGTAGGGTTAGCTGTCTCACATCGCTCTGGGGTTTATAAACAAATATCATTTTTCAATAACACCCAAGGTGGTGGAAACTTTGTCACATTATTTAGTGAATATAAATTTTGAATAAAAAATATCTAAACAATAAAGAAATAATTATATGAAGAATCTACTTGCAAGAGGTGGAATTGAATTTTTAGCAGTTTTATTGGGTATTTCAGGGTCTCTTTGGGTCGATGATTATCGAATAGAGTTAGCCAATAAAGAAAAAACAATTGTAACCTTGCAGAGCTTAGGTAAAGAATTGCGGGATGCTAAAAAATATGGTGAAATTAGAGTTCAAAGGATAGAAAACGAAAGTAAGGCGCTTCATTATATCATCGATAATTGGGGAGATATTATTCCGGATTCATTGATGAGTATAGAATTAGGAAACTGGAATTTAATGCTATCATTGAAAGCTTATCTTGCCTTTCATCCCCCTAAAGCTATTTATAATAGTCTTTCGAATGATGGAAGTATTGGGCTGATATCTAATCCTGAATTAAAGAAAAAGATAAATCAAGTTTTTGAAATAAGAATGAATCATTTGGTAGAAGGAATTGAGAATCAACAATATTTTTATAGAAGATTTAATGATTACATTATTAGAAATCATCCTCAATTAACTAACCCTGACCTAACAGGAAGACAAAAAGAGTTAGAAGCGTTTTTATCTGATCGTGCAATATATGGGTTTTTAAATGAGCAAAAAAATATGCGCGACTTTGTTAAGGGTGTTATTGGTGCACATTTAAAAGAGATACAAGATTTAATATTAACAATTGATGCTTATTTGGAAAGAACATGAAAAACATATTGGCAAGGGGTGGAATAGAGTTTATAGCAGTTTTGCTCGGCATTTCTGGTTCTTTATGGATTGATCAAAAACAAGAATTACGACAAAAAAATGAGTACGAAGTAACTCTTCTTAATTCAATTTATAGTGATATAAATCAAACGGAAAAGTTTTTAGAATCAAGAGATAGAGCATTTCAAGCAGATAGCATCTGGATGAATTATTTTGCAATTAATTGGGACAATATGAATGTTGATTCAGTAGCAATTGCATTAAGTAAACAAAAACCCTTTGTCTTTAATACTTTGTTTTTTGATTATCGGGAGTTTCACCCACCACTTTCTTCGATTGAAATGATTATGCAAGACGGCTCATTAAAAGAAATCCAAAATATAGAAATACGAAAAAAAATTAATAATCTATATAAGACTGATTTAGGGTTTGTGTTAAAAAACGTTCAATCTGAAATTGATATGCAGATAAATTTTAGGAATACACTTGTCAATCAAAATGATAAAGAATTAGCACAGGTACTATCAACAACACATAAAGAAATCAGAGATCGTAATAATGATAATGTCGATAACTATGATAAACCTATTGAAGAGATAAAATACTTTCTTACTAAAGATTATGTCAGAACTTATCTAGATCTAAAAAATAGAAATAGATTTTTTGTAATGTTTTTTATTAAAAACTTTAAGGTAACTCTTAAAGAATTAAAAATATTGATCGAAAAAGAATTAAAAATTTCTTAATTATTAATATTAAATGAAAAAGTCAGTTATAATAGCGCTTGGAGGTAATGCCTTATCTCCAAAACAAGAAGCAGGAACAATTAATCAACAATTTGCTCATACAAGAGATAGTTTGAATGCCTTGATGGATTTTATTAGCCTCGATTATAATATTTGTCTTACACATGGCAATGGTCCACAAGTTGGAAATGAATTATATAGAATGCAGCTCACTCATAATCTGATCCCCTCTTTACCTCTTGGAGTATGCGTCGCTGAAACACAAGGCTCAATTGGTTATATGATACAACAGTCGCTTCAAAATTTGTTAAAACAAAAATCAATTGATAGGGAAGTTGTAACATTAATTACACAAACCATTGTTGATATTGATGATCCTTCAATTAATAATCCAAAAAAATTTATTGGGCAGGTTTATAAAGAAAATGAGGCGAAGGCTTTAGCTGAAAAATTTGGATGGAAAATTAAAGAACAAAACAAAAATGAATGGCGTCAAGTAGTCTCAAGTCCCTTACCAAAATTTATTGAACATGGTAGATCAATTGAAACATTAGTTAATAATGGCATCATTGTCATTGCATCAGGAGGCGGTGGGATTCCAACTTACTGGAATAAAAACAATCAACTGGAAGGTCTCGATGCTGTTATAGATAAAGATTTATCAGCTGGGCTATTAGGAAGAGTAATAAAAGCAAAAGAATTATGGATAATTACAGATGTAGATTTTGCGTGCTTGAATTTTGGGGAAAAAACTGAAAAAAAACTGAAAAAAATTAGCTTTTTAGAAGCCAAAAAATATTATGAAGAGGGTCATTTCCAAGCTGGAAGCATGGGCCCTAAATTTCAAGCTGCGTTATACTTTTTAAAACATCACGGTGAAAAAGTTATAATAACTTCCATTGATGGTGTTAAAAAAGCAATAAATGGAGAATATGGTACAATAATTTCTAATAATTAATTTTACTAGTATACTATTTTAGATAGCGCCTCTAAGTATAATATGGCAAAGAAAAATCCAAATAATTATTGTGAATTTGTGGCTGATTTAAATTTAACTAATGTTCACAGAGTATATCATGATACACAATATGGATTTCCAATTGAGAATGACAATGAGCTGTTCGGTAGATTACTGCTTGAAATAAACCAAGCGGGACTATCTTGGACAACTATATTAAATAAGCAAAAGAACTTCAGAAAAGCTTACTCAACATATAATATTCAAAGAGTTGCGAATTATAATAAAAAGGACGTTGAAGAACTCCTAAATAATCCAGGAATAATCAGAAACAAACTCAAAGTAAATGCTGCAATTTACAATGCTAATAAAATTCTTTTAATTCAGAAGGAATATGGTTCTTTCAAATTTTGGCTTCAGAAAAATAATAATATTTCCTTAGAGGCGTGGATTAAGCTTTTTAAACAAACTTTCAAATTCACTGGACCAGAAATCACAAGAGAGTTTTTAACTAGCACAGGCATACTTAAAGGTGCCCATATAATAAGTTGCCCTACCTTTAAGAAACTGATAAAAGTCTAAATTCTATAAGTTGTTGATAGTTATACATATTAATTACTAATATTGAGAAAATAAAAAATAGTTTAGGAAAAAGAAAAGTTATGTTTACAACAATTATTAATGTGTTATTTAGTGCGTCCCTTTTTATTACTGGTGGGCATGTTTTAAGTTCAAATTTAAAACTTCACCATTATACTGATAAGGATTATGAAGAAATTTGGCATCTAAAAAATAAAACCTCTATCTCTAAAAATTGTACTAAACATTCAGAATTAGAAAGCATTAAAAAAGTAAGGCGTCATCGACCTGACAGTGGAAGTACAAATGTATATATAGTGACTAAAGATGATACGCTAAATAAAGAAGGTAATGAAAGTGAATAAAGCCACACTCTTTTTTTTAGGCTTCTTAGTCAGCCTTATATTTATAGAGCTCACAAATGGAAAACCTGCTGTAAAAGCTAAACAATACAAAATGGATGAGCGCTTTTTGCATTCTCCTCAAAACAATATGTATCCAATTAAAGATAGCAACCAATCGGACAGTCAAGATACTTTTAACAATCAGAGACCAAAGTAATATTCTCCGTATTAATTAAAAGTATCATAATATTTACAAATAAAAACCCCCGCAAACTGTGGGGGTTTTTATTTATTAAATGAATTATCTTTTATGGTATAAATTAAATAAAAAGATTTCAAATAAGTTAAAAGGAAACTAAATGAAAAATGTTCTGGCCAGAGGCGGGATAGAATTTCTAGCAGTATTATTAGGAATTACAGGTTCTTTATGGATTGATAATTATTCAAAAGATAAAGAAATTTTTTTAGCATTAAATCAAGATATTAACAATATAAAATCAGAGCTTAAACAGGACCTAATTGAAATGAATAGGGTTGATAGCTTGGTTACTGAAGGTCTCAAAAAAATTAATATTTATATTAATATTGCTAATAAAAAAAAATTATCAACTAAAGTTGATAGCGCAATTTTTTTAAAGACTACTGGCTTAACAAGCACTTTTTTCCCTATGGGTTCATCTTATTTAGTAGCACAAAATAGTGGTAGAATTAATAAAATAAATGATTTGAGTTTGCTTAAATCAATAAGCAAGTATTATCAAAATAGCTATGAGAGGTTAAATACTAATAATTTTATGTATGATGAATTTTTAAATAAAAATTTTTTCAAATTTAAAGCAACTCTAGATAATTTAAAATCACATGAAGAAATTTTTAAATTATTTGAATCAGGTAAATATGATGTTCTTTTTTTAGAATGGCGCAGTAGAAGGACTAGTTATCAAAATTATGTGTTAAATGATTTGAAAACATCTGCAAATCAGCTTTTAATTAATATCGATAATTATTTGTTAAATACAAAAGCAAAGTAACTTATTATGAAACATATACTCGCAAGAGGTGGAATTGAATTTTTAGCAGTACTTTTGGGCATTACAGGTTCCTTACTAATTGATGAAAAAAAGAATGATCAACAACTAATCAGTCAAGTTAATAGCTCATTGCACGCACTTCGTGGTGAAATGGAGACAAATATTGCAAATTTAGAAAAATTTAAAGAATTTTTTCCTAAGGCTCTCCCAATGTTAGATTTTGTCATAAGAGCAGATAGTTTAGAATATTTAAGTGAAAAAGACCTTGATCTATATAGCCAAAGAAGTGCTACAAACTGGGGCAGCAAATTGAACGATAGGGTTTTTAATTCAATGGAAGCTTCAGGTCTAATTTATAAAATCACTAATGATTCACTTAGAAGTAAAATATTGGACTTATATCAAGATACATATGAAAGATATGCTTACTTATTAGATTACGATCTAACACATATTCAAAAATTTGATGATATTTCATTATTAGCTTTTGAGCTTAGAGATGATTCTGTAAGTACAAACTGGGCCATTGATTGGCAAAATAAAAACAATTTTATTCAATTTAAAGATAATGTTCATGTTAGGAATTTTTTGATTGCTAATCGTGGGACTAAAAGATTGATGAGAAACAGCATCCCTAGAATACTAAAAAAAACCAAAGCAGCTAAAGATATTATTGATGATCACTTAAAACAAAAAGAGCAATAACTTGATTGCGTTTTATCTAACATTTGTAGTTTATTAATTTTGTAAATTTTCATTATGAAACGATTTATAATCATAAATATCTTATTAGCTTTAGTAATGATAAACATAAATGGTTGTAGTGGCACAAAAAATA
>JAAZXZ010000010.1 GCA_014239895.1 Flavobacteriaceae bacterium | reverse complement strand
AATAATAATAAGAGTTAATTAACCTTCTTAGAATCAAGACTTATAGATGAAGAGAAAAGAAAGCCAGAAAAAGATAGGAGTGAAATGAGCTTAATTGAAAAAATTAATTTTGTTATAAAGAATAAATTTAAACGTATTACTTACAGTGAAGCGATTGATATTTTAAGAGATTCTAAACCAAACCTAAAAAAGAAATTTGAATATATAATTAAAGATTGGGGCTGTGATTTACAAAGTGAACACGAAAAATTTCTGGTTGAAAAACACTTTAAGTGCCCTGTTATTATATATAATTATCCTGCTAGCATAAAATCATTTTATATGAGATTAAACGATGACAATAAAACAGTAAGAGCAATGGATATTCTTTTCCCAGCAATAGGAGAAATTGTTGGGGGATCACAGAGAGAAGAAAGAGCTGATGTATTAAAGAAAAGAATGAGAGAGATTGGTATTGATGAAGAAGAATTATGGTGGTACAATGATCTTAGAAAATTTGGTACTGCTATACATTCCGGTTTTGGACTGGGATTTGAAAGGCTAGTCATGTTTGCAACTGGGATGTCTAATATAAGAGATGTTATGCCATTTCCTAGAACTCCGCAGAATGCAGATTTTTAAATATCTCATGCATCATGAAACAATATTTAAAATTAAAATTAAATCAGAAATTATCTCCCCAACAAATTCAATTAATGAAGTTAATACAACTTCCCACAATTGATTTTGAACAAAAAATTAAACAAGAATTAGAAGAAAATCCTGCTCTAGAAATTAGAGATAATAGCAATGACGTTCTAGATGAAGATTTTTCAAATTCAAATGAAGATGAATTAAATAATGAATCTATTGATAATGAAGATATAAATATTGAGGATTATATTAATTATGATGATACTCCAGCATATAAACTAAACTACAATACAAATAACGATGCCGAAAACACTGAAATTCCCTTCGCCTCTGGAATATCATTTACTGAGTACTTATTAAACCAACTTAACACTTTAAGGTTAAATGATGATGAAACAAAAATTGCAGAATTTTTAGTTGGAAGTATAGACAATAGCGGCTATTTAAGACAAAATACTGATGAGATAATAGATGACTTAGCCTTTACCCAAAATATTGATGTATCAATTGAAAAATTGAAAAAAATCCTATCTATTGTTCAGCAATTAGATCCTCCTGGTGTAGGTGCTCAATCGCTTCAAGAATGTCTTATATTACAATTAAAAAGGAAGCCCTCAAATAAACAGATTAATCTTGCAAATAATATTATTGAAAACTCCTTTGATCAATTCTCTAAAAAACACTTCAATAAATTAATAGTAAAATATGATATTAATGAAAATGAATTAAAAGCTGCAATCATTGAAATTGAAAAGTTAAATCCCAAGCCTGGAAATAGTTTTTCAAACTATGAAAAACCTATTGAACAAATAACACCTGACTTCAAAATAGAAATTGACAATAACGCACTAGTTCTCACTCTAAATAATAGGAACAATCCTGTTTTAAGAATATCTAATCATTATAATGAAATGTTTAAAGGATATAAGTTGGATCAGAACAAAACAAAATCACAAAGAGAGGCAATCCAATTCATTAAACAAAAGTTAGATTCTGCCAAATGGTTTATTGATGCTGTAAAGCAAAGGCAAGAAACTCTCTATGTTACAATGCTTGCAATTATGGAATATCAAGAAGAATATTTTCTCAGCGGTGATGAAAAACAAATAAAGCCCATGATTTTAAAAGATATTGCTGAAAAAATTGAAATGGATATCTCAACAATATCAAGAGTTGCAAATAGTAAATATGTTGACACGCCTTATGGAACGAAATTATTAAAAGAATTTTTTAGCGAATCTATGACTACTCAATCAGGAGAAGAGATTTCAACAATTGAAATAAAGAAAATTTTAGAAACAATTATAGAAAATGAAAATAAGAGAGCTCCACAAACTGATGAAAAACTTGTTAAAGTATTACAAGAGAAAGGGTATAAAATAGCTAGGAGAACTGTTGCAAAATACAGAGAACAATTAAATATTCCTGTAGCAAGACTTAGAAAAGAAATCTAATTTTTATTTAAAGAGACATCGCCAATTCTGGTAGTATAATTAATCTTAAGTGCATTCACTTTTCTTAATTCCTGTTTAATATCTCCAACTATACCCATATTAGTTTCTTTGTCAACCTTTAATGCCGTGGTTAAGAAAGGCCTTACTTCTTCTCTCTTTGATTCTCTTTCAGCGTAAATAAAAGCAGGTATATCAGAAACTTCCGAAAATTTATCATTTAATTGAATTCTTGCTTCCGTCCCAAATTGAGATTGATATCCATAATTAGGTTTTCCTGCATATATGTACATCACAAGATCCTTCTTATCAAGCTTCTCAACTTGATTTGCAGCCGGTAATTCATTTTTTATCTTTAATTCATTATCCCGCATAACAGTTGCTACCATAAAAAAGAACAATAACATAAATACAATATCGGGTAAAGATGCTGTATTTACTGCTGGAATTTCTCCTTTATTCTTCTTATTAAATTTTGACATAAATAAATTTTAACTATTGAACCTCAGATAATTTTTGTGGATAATCACTTCTGAGATTATTAATTTTTTCCTTTAATTTTTGCTTATTTCCAGGCCAATTAACATCTCTATAATTTTTCAACATTTCTGAATATGATTCACCATAAAGCTCTTCTGCTCTAACATTCCTTAAATGAGTATATGCTGCAACAAGTTCATTTTGTACAGAGATATATGCAGCATAAGAAGTTTCTCTTTCATTCTTTAAAGAAACTATAGCCTTGTCTGGATTATCAGAAGAACTAGGATCTCCTTTTCCCTTACAGTAGTCACACGCATCTTCTCCTTTACCGCCTCCATTATCCAAGAATTCTATTGCAGCAGCTCTAATATCTTCCAATTTCATTAATTCATCTTCAACAAGAATTTGGTCCTTGCCATTTAATAGCACTGTAAAAATATTTTTCTGTTTAATTATTACATCCTCTTCTTGTTCTTCAATAGGTGGAAGTTTTCTGCTAATACCTGAATCTGTTTCAATAGTAGTTGTAACTAGAAAAAATATTAATAGCAAAAAAGCTATATCAGCCATTGAGCCTGCATTTACTTCTGGAGATGATCTTCTTGCCATAAATTATTTT
>JAAZXZ010000011.1 GCA_014239895.1 Flavobacteriaceae bacterium | reverse complement strand
TATCATATAAACCACCAAGTTTATTACATTTGTTTTTCTAATATTTAGAATACTAATTTTTATGAATTTACACGAATACCAGGGAAAGGAGATCTTAAATAGTTTTGGAGTTAATATACAAAGAGGTATAGTGGCATCTAATCCTGAAGATGCTGTAACAGCAGCTAAAAGATTATCTAATGATACAGGAACAAGTTGGTTTGTAATTAAAGCGCAAGTACATGCAGGCGGTAGAGGTAAAGGAGGTGGTGTTAAGATTGCTAAAAGTATTGATGAAGTTAAAGAAATTTCAAGTCAAATTATAGGCATGAACTTAGTTACTCCTCAAACATCAGCTTATGGAAAAAAAGTGCATCAAGTTTTAATAGCAGAAGATGTTTATTATCCTGGAGATTCTGATATTCAAGAATTCTATATGTCTGTTCTATTGAATAGAAAAACTAGTAAAAACATGATTATGTACTCTACTGAGGGTGGAGTTGATATTGAATCTGTAGCTGAAAAGACACCGCACTTAATACATACAGTTGATATAGATCCAGAATCTGGTTTAAGTAATGAAGAGGCTTGTAAAATAGCCGATAATTTAGGATTAAATGGAAATGCTCACAATCAAATGGTTGAATTTGTAAGCTCGCTTTACAATGCATATAATAAATCTGACTCATCTTTATTTGAGATTAATCCAGTTATCAAAACAAGTGATGATAAAATTTTAGCTGTAGATGCTAAAGTAACAATTGATGATAATTCATTATTTAGACATGAAGATTATTTAAAATTAAGAGATATAAGAGAAGAAAATCCAATTGAAGTAGAGGCAAAAAAAGCTGGTTTAAATTATGTTGATTTAGACGGAAATGTAGGCTGTATGGTTAATGGAGCTGGATTAGCAATGGCAACAATGGATTTAATTAAGCAAGCTGGGGGAGATCCAGCAAACTTTTTAGATGTAGGCGGCACAGCTGATAGTGAAAGAGTTGAAACAGCTTTCAGAATTATTTTAAAGGATCCAAATGTAAAAGCAATCCTTGTAAACATATTTGGAGGTATTGTTAGATGTGATAGGGTAGCTAATGGAATTGTTGATGCTTACAAAAACATGAAAGATGATGTCAATATTCCCATTATCGTAAGGCTTCAAGGAACAAATTCTGAAATTGCAAAACAAATAATTGATTCATCAGGGTTAAATTTCTTCAGTGCTACAGAGTTTAAGGGAGCAGCTGATAAAGTACAAGAAGTGTTAAGCTCAAATTAAGTTTTAGACTGTAGTATTTTTTTTAGTTTCTTTATTTTATCTCTAAACTTAGCTGCAACAATAAAATCCAATTCTTTAGCTGCTATTTCCATTCTCTTTCTGGTTTTTCTTATTTCTTTTTCTATATCAGTATTTTTTGAATTTGAATTAAATTCTTTAGAATCTATTTTTAAGAAATTTTCATCATTAATTAATATTTTCTTACTAAGAGGGTTTTTTGTTTTTTTAGTAATAGCTGTAGGTATAATTTTATTTTTTTTGTTATAACTAATTTGTTTTTTTCTTCTGTAATTTGTTTCATTAATCGTTTTTTCCATACTTCCAGTAATTTTTTCAGCATATAATATTGCTGATCCATTAATATGTCTTGCTGCTCTTCCAATAGTTTGAGTTAGAGATCTACTTGAACGCAAGAAACCTTCCTTGTCAGCATCTAGAATAGCTACAAGTGAAACTTCGGGGAGATCTAGGCCTTCCCTTAATAAATTTACTCCAATAAGTACATCAAATTTATCTTCACGTAATCCTTCCATTATTTCTACACGTTCAAGTGTATCAACATCAGAATGAATGTATTTACATTTAATATTTAATTTGCTAAAAAAATTAGTTAATTCTTCAGACATTTTTTTAGTTAAAGTAGTGACTAGTATCTTTTCTTTCTTATTTGTTCTAATCTGAATTTCATTAATTAAGTCATCTATTTGATTTTTGGTTGGCTTAACTGTTATTATAGGATCTAAAAGACCAGTAGGTCTTATTATTTGTTCAGTATAAATTCCTTCACATTTTGATAATTCATAATCTGCTGGAGTAGCACTTGCAAAAATTATATTTTTTTGTAAATTTTCAAATTCTTCAAATTTTAAAGGTCTATTATCTAATGCTGCAGGAAGTCTAAATCCATAATCAACTAAGTTTTCTTTCCTACTTCTATCTCCACCATACATTGCTCGAACCTGAGGAATAGTAACATGACTTTCATCAATTATTGTTAAGAAATCATTTTGAAAATAATCGATTAAACAAAATGGTCTTTTACCAGGTTTTCTCCCGTCAAAATATCTAGAATAGTTCTCAATTCCTGAACAATAGCCCAATTCTTGGATCATCTCTAAATCAAACTCTGTTCTTTCCTTAATTCTCTTTGATTCTAAATTTTTACTACAATCATTAAAGTAGTTGTATTGTTTAATTAAATCTTCTCTAATTAGTTTGACGGCATCATTCATAACATTTGGTGATGTTACAAAAATATTTGCCGGATAAATTTCTATAGATTTATGAGAATCTAATATTTTATTGGTATTTGGATTAAAGGATTCAATTTCCTCAATTTCATCACCAAAAAAATGAATTTTATAACCAAAGTCTGCATATGCAGGAAAGACATCAACAGTGTCTCCTTTAATTCGAAAATTACCTTGTTTGAAATCATCATTGTCTCTTGAATATAAACTTTGAACTAATTTATTTAATAGTTTAGTTCTAGTAATATTTGTATTAATATCAACTGTTATAATGTTTTCTTTGAATTGTTCTGGATTGCCCATTCCGTAGATACATGAAACAGAAGCTACTACAATAACATCCTTTCTTCCTGATAATAAAGATGATGTAGTACTAAGTCTTAATTTTTCAATTTCCTCATTAATTGAAAGATCCTTTTCAATATAAATTCCCGAAGAAGGAAGATATGCTTCGGGTTGATAATAATCATAATATGACACAAAGTATTCAACTAAATTATCAGGGAAAAAATATTTGAATTCAGCGTATAATTGTGCAGCTAATGTTTTATTATGAGCTAATACTAATGTTGGTTTTTGAGTTCTTTCAATAACATTTGCTACAGTATATGTTTTTCCCGATCCTGTAACACCTAGCAGCGTTTGAAATTTCTCATTAGATTCAATTCCTTTAACAAGCTGATCAATAGCTTCTGGTTGATCACCTGTTGGAGAAAAATCAGATTTTAGTTTGAATCTCATATTTAAAATTATTAATAGAAGTCATTATCATCTTCCTTATAGCTTTCGGGATCTTCACCATCTACTATTTCTCTTTTTTCTGACTCAAATTTCTTTTCGGGAGCTTTTTCAGGGATTTCTCCTTTACTGAAAATTATATTGGGATAATCAATTCCTTTAATATCCTCTGCAACTTCAATTAGTTCAATAAGAAAGGTCCACATATGTAAAAAGTCATAGACATAAATGAGTTTGTTGTTTTGATTATTAATTACATCATTGATTAATACATCACTCATAAGCTTGTTGTCCTGATCTTCAAAACTAAAAAGTGAAATTTCTTCTCCTTGATTCCATTGATTATCAGAAAGATAAAATGAGGCTATTTCATTATTACTAAAACCAAATGAAGTAATAATAGATTTATGAAATTCTACCAAGGCATCTTTTTTATTTATTTCAATGTCTCTGAAAATATCATCTTCTGTATCATTATCTAGTATAACTCTAAGTCTGTAAATCATCTGCTATTTTATAGTTTACAAATGTATTAAATTTTGTTACTTACTGAAGCGATGCAGTGTAAATATCATAGAGCTAAGCAGCAAGAATGCACCTATCTGATGTGCAATCCCAAGCCATAAAGGAACTTGTAATAAGATAGCTAGTACTCCTAGAAGTGATTGAATCCCAACTAATATAAGAAGGGAATTTAGCCCATTTAATTGGTGGTTAGAAACTGCTATTTTTTTACCTTTTATATAAATTATTGCTATCGAGATAACTACAATGAATGCTAGAATACGATGAACAAATTGTACTCCACTTCTACCTTCAATAAAGTTTTTATACACAGGAGTTTTTTCAGTTAAAACTGTTTCATGCATAAATTTTCCTTCACTCATCATAGGCCAATGATTATGAATAAACCCAGCATCTAGGCCAGCTACAAATGCTCCATATATTATTTGAATAAATAGTATTGCTAAACCAATTCTTATTAGATTTCTATATGTTTTATTTATAGTCTGTTTTATAGGAAAAATTAAATCTAGGGCGACCCATAATGTAAAGGCAAAAGTTACAAATGCAGTTGTTAAATGTGCAGCCAGCCTATAATGGCTTACATCAGGTCTGTCAACTAAACCACTTTTTACCATATACCATCCTAAAAATCCTTGAAAACTACCTAGAATTAGTAGTATTATGGTTTTCTTTATCGTGGATTTATCTAACTGTCTAGTTATTATAAAATATAGAAAAGGAATAATAAAGACTAGACCTATAGCTCTTCCAATAAATCTATGTAGCCATTCCCAGAAAAAAATACCTTTAAATTCTGTTAAACTTATATTACTATTTAGTTTTTGATATTCTGGATATTGTTTATAGAGCTCAAATGCTTCTTGCCATTGTTGATCATTAATTGGAGGAATTGTTCCTGAAATTAGTTTGTAGTCTGGCATTGATAACCCTGAATGAGTTAATCTAGTTATCCCACCAACAACTACCATAATAAAAATTAAAGCACATCCTATAAAAAGCCAGTAAATTACCTTTTTATTATCTCTTTTCATTTGCTATAAGCCCTAGTTTTTTTCCTTCTTCCAGCATAAGTTTGTATGCTGCATTATAATCATTTTTAATATCACCTTCTAGAATAGCCTCCTTAATAGCCTCTTTAATTTTACCTATTGATTTGCAAGGTTTGAGATCAAATGTTTTCATAATCTCCTTACCACTAATAGGTGGCTGGAAATTTCTGATATTATCTCTTTCTTCAACTTCAATAATTTTATTACGTACAATTTTGAAGTTTTGAAGATATTTCTTAAATCTTTCTTTATTTTTAGTTGTTATATCTGCCTCACATAAAGTCATAAGATCATCAACACTTTCTCCAGCATCAAATATTAATCGTCTAACAGCAGAATCAGTTACATTTTCTTGTGCAAGAACAATAGGTCTTGAGCTCATTAAAACAATTTTTTGAACATATTTCATTTTGTCATTCAGTGGCATTTTTAATCCTTTAAAGATTCTATATACCATCTTACTTCCTTCAAACTCATGCCCATGAAAAGTCCAACCAATTTTACGGTTAAATTTTTTAGTTGGCACTTTGCCAATATCATGTAAGAGCGCAGCCCATCTTAACCATAGATTGTCTGTTTCTTTACTTATATTATCTACAACTTCTAATGTGTGATAAAAATTATCTTTATGAGTTTGTCCTTCTATTTCATCTATACCCTTTAGAGCAGATATTTCAGGTAAAATAATTTTTAGAAGACCTGTTTTTTCTAATAGAGAAAATCCACATGAAGGTTTTGGACTTAATAAAATTCTATTTATTTCTTCAACTATTCTCTCTTTTGTAATTATATTGATTCTAGATTTTAAATTACTTATTACATCTAACAAATCTTTATCTATGTTGAAATCTAAAGTACTAGCAAATCTTATTGCCCTTAGCATTCTCAGAGGGTCATCATTAAATGTAACTTGCGGATCAAGAGGAGTTGTAATTATTTTTGATTTAATATCTTCTAATCCATTGTGGGAATCTATTAGTTTTCCATAATTTTTTTTATTCAGACTTATGGCAAGACTATTTATTGTAAAATCTCTTCTTTTAATATCATCCTCTAATGTGCCTTCAGATACCTGAGGGTTTCTACTATTATCACTATAGGATTCCTTTCTGGCGCCAACAAATTCAATTTCATAATTCGAATATTTAAGCATTGCAGTTCCATAGGTTTTGAAAATTTTTACCTTAGAAGTGTTTTTAAGCTCTTTAGATACTAATTTAGCCATCTCTATTCCACTTCCAACAACTACAATATCAATATCTTTAGACTCTCTTTTTAAAAAATAATCTCTAACAAAACCTCCAATAACATAGCAGTCTAAGCCTATTTCATCTGCACAATTAGAAATTGTTTTAAAAAGTTTATTATTAATAGCCTCTTCAAATTTCATTTATAATAATATTTTTTCTACCGTAGTTTAGTAATTTTCCCTTTTGTATTAACCTTAATAATTGTAGAAGGAAGATTACTGATTGTTTTGTTAGGTAAATTTACGATATAGTCTACACCTTTTAAAATACGTTCATCTATTTCTTTAAAATTAACGGGATATTTTTTATCGTGCATATTTGCTGAAGTAGAAACAATAGGCTTCTGTATCCTACTAATTAGTCTGTTGCAGAAATTGTCCTTTACAATTCTAAAAGCAACTGTATTCTCTTTTGAGATAAGCAGTTTAGATATATTCTTTGGATTACTATAAATTATTGTTGTTGGGCTACTAATTTCTTTTAATACATCGTTTATAAATGCAGGTTTTACATGTAAATACTTGTCTAACATTTTAGAATTATTAATTAGACTTAACATAGGCTCTGAAGTATCTCTATCTTTTAATTTATTAATTCTAAGAATAGCCTTGTCATTTGTTGCATCACAACCTATACCCCAGATAGTATCGGTAGGGTATAAAATTATTCCACCACTTTTTAGTATACTAAACGCATTTTCAACTTCATTTATAATTTTTTCCATCTATTATAAATATATTTATATCAAATATAAAAAATAACCACTTGAATATGTCTATTGAGTTTAATTCTGAGTATTTAGATTATAAAGATGATATTTTTAGCCTAATTGAAATTTTTAGCTCATCAAATGGTCATATTATTAAAGATCATAGAAATATTATCAAAAAATTCAAATTAGGAGACTTTGAGGTAAATATTAAATCTTTTGGAAAGCCTCCTATGTTTAATGCATTTATTTACTCTTTTTTTAGATTAAGTAAAGCGCATAGATCGTTTGATTATGCTAGGAAATTATTAAAAAAAGGAATTAAAACTCCATCCCCAATTTGTTATTGTGAATATAAAAGTAAAGGAATCTTAAATAGTAGTTTCTATGTGTCAAAACAACTTAAATTTGATTACCCAATAAGTGATGTAATTAATAATGTAAATTTTCCTAATAGAGTAAAAATATTAAATGATTTTGTGTTGTTTACTTTTAAACTTCATGAAAATGGAATTAATTTTTTAGACCATTCTCCTGGAAATACTCTAGTAAAGCTTCATAACTCAAACCCAATCTTTTATTTAATTGATTTAAATAGAATGAAATTTGAAAAAATGAATTTTACTAAGAGAATTATGAATTTTAGACGACTTACTAATGATAAAGAAGTATTAAAGATTATTAGTAAAGAGTATGCTAGACTATATAATAGAGATTTTGATGAAGTTTTTAGTTTAATGGTTAAGTATAGTAATCAATTTCTTAGCAGAAGATCTTTTAGAAAAAAATTAAAAAAAATTTTAGTTAAGTAGCATATTTATTTACTATAAGTTAAGTATTATCTTTGTGGCATGTCAATAATATTAGCAATTGATTATGGAGAATTAAAATCTGGAATTGCAGTTAGTGATGAATCTCAGATTTTTGCGTTTGGTTTAGCAACTATTACAACTAATAATTTAATAGATTATATAGAGAACTATAATATTAAAAATAATATTACGCAGTTTGTTGTTGGTCAGCCTAAAAGAATGAATGATGAATATTCTGAAGTTGAAAAGTTGATCAGAGAATTTATCAAAAAATTATCATTAAGATTTCCTGACATCCCTATAGACCGCTATGATGAGCGTTTTTCATCAAAAATGGCTTTTCAAACAATGATTGACGCAGGTTTAACTAAAAAAAACAGAAGGGATAAGAGTATTATTGACAAGATCAGTGCGACTATAATTCTTCAAGGATATTTAAAATCTAAAGAGGAGTAATTAATGAATAATTGATATATTGTATTTTAAATAATAACAAATGATTTTACCTGTAATTGGATATGGAAATTCTATTTTAAAAAGAAAATCTAAGGAAGTTTCCGATTCTTATCCAGGCCTTAAAGAGCTAATCAGAAATATGTATGATACAATGTATAATGCTAGTGGTGTTGGTCTAGCTGCTCCACAAATTGGAAAATCAGTTAAAATATTTATAATAGATACTTCTCCATTTTTAAACATGGATGATAATGAAATAAAAGACTATGAAGTTAGTAGTGTTAAACAAACATTTATCAATCCAACTATTTTAGATGAAACTGGAGAGTTTTGGTCATTTGAAGAGGGATGTCTAAGTATCCCACATATTAGGGAAGAAGTAAAAAGGAAATCTTTTATTAAAATTGAATATTATGATGAAAATTTTAATTACAGAAAAGACGACTTTTCAGGAATTGTTGCTAGAGTAATACAGCATGAATATGACCATATTCAAGGAATATTATTTACTGACAAATTAACTAGTTTTAAAAAGAGGCTATTAAAAAGTAAATTAAATAATATTGAAAAAGGAAATATTGATATTGATTATTTAATGGACTTTTATAAAAAAAATTAAACTAGAGGATTGAATCTGTCTACTTATACAAAAGAGTTTTCTTATAATTTAAAATTATCTACACCTGTTATCTTAGGTTTATTGGGTCATACATTAGTGGGAATGATAGACAACATAATGGTTGGTAAACTAGATCCAATAAATTTAGCAGCGGTATCACTAGGTAATAGCTATATTTTTATAGCTATGTCAATAGGTATTGGTTTTTCAGCTGCAATTACACCAATAGTTGCTGAAGCACATTCTGAAAGGAATCATAGCAAACTCAAAACATCTTTTATAAATGGATTTCTTTTATGTCTTATGTTGGGATTGGTTTTATATGTATCAGTTCTATTACTAAAAGGAACATTAACTCATCTAGATCAACCTAAGGAGGTTGTTGAGTTAGCTTTGCCATACTTGGATATTGTTGCAATATCACTGATACCATTATTGCTTTTTCAAGCCCTAAAACAATTTACAGATGGTCTCTCAAAAACTATATATCCAATGTATGCAACTGTTTTAGCTAATATAATTAATGTTGTTATAAATTATATTTTAATTTTTGGAATGTTAGGGTTTCCTAAACTTGGAATTATTGGCGCAGCTATTGGCACATTAGTATCAAGGATAATAATGGTTGTGTTTTTATTCTATATGCTAATGAATAAAAGAATTATTTATGAGTATATGTCAGATTTAAAATCATTTGTATATAACAAACTTATGATTAAGAAAATTTTAAATTTAGGCCTTCCAACTTCATTACAGATGTTCTTTGAAGTAGGTGTATTTACATCTGCAATTTGGTTAAGTGGTTTGCTTGGTGAGATACCTCAGTCAGCAAACCAGATAGTATTAAATATCTCTTCAATGACTTTTATGGTTGCTAGTGGATTGAGTATAAGTGCTGCTATTAGAGCAGGTAATCAGAAGGGCTTAAATAATTATATAGAACTAAAGAGAATCTCATTATCAATATTATTATTAGGAATTTGTTTTGCATTATTTTTTGCATTAGGAATTTATTTTCTAAGAGACTACCTCCCTTATATTTACATTGATATTAGTAATCAGGAAAATTATATTGAGAATATAGCGTTAGTAAAAATTGCATCAAAATTATTTATAATTGTTGCTATTTTTCAGCTTTTTGATAGCGTACAAGTAATTATACTAGGAACCTTAAGAGGTATGCAAGATGTAAAAATTCCAACAATAATAGTATTTATTGCTTATTGGGTAGTAGGATTTCCTATAAGTTTTATATTGGGAGATGAGTCATCAATGGCAGAAACAGGTATTTGGATAGGATTACTTTCAGGTCTAACATTTTCTGCTGTATTTTTGTACTTGAGATTTTTATATTTGACAAATAAGATGATTAATAAGATTCATAAATTATGACTTTGGAAGGAATTGATGTTCAACTACTGGTTTACTTAAACTCATTAGGATCAGAATTTTGGGATCCGTTATGGATAGTATTAACTAACAAACTCACTTATATTCCTTTATTTATTTTTATTGTTTTTAAAATTTATCGGAGATTTGGGGTAAAACAAATGCTATTTATCTTATTTTTTATTGCTTTATTAATCCTATTTACTGATCAATTTACTAACTTCTTCAAGGATAGCTTTCAACGATTAAGACCTTGCAGACAAGAGTATTTAAATTTACGGCAGATTGACATATATTGTGGTAAATATGGTTTTTTCTCAGCTCATGCATCTAATTCAATTGCTGTTTCATTATTTGTTATTAGAGTAATTAAAGAAAGGTTTAATAGTCTATTCTCTATTATTTTATTTATTTGGGTTTTTATATTTTCC
>JAAZXZ010000012.1 GCA_014239895.1 Flavobacteriaceae bacterium | reverse complement strand
TGATGCTCCCATTCCGTATGCAAAATTCATTTGCGTTTTATTTAATAATCTAAATGCCATAATTTCTAATTTTTAGTTGTCTTTTACTTATTGTTATTTAATAGAACTTCTTCTATTATTTCGTTTTGTTGTTGCTGTATTTGTCATCGCATTAGCAGTTAAATCTGCTCCTAAATAATCATGAACAGTTCTAAAACCAATATAGCTTCGAGGTTGATTTTCGTATTCATAGTCTCTAGAACTAACCTGAAGAAAATATTTTACATCCTTCCAAGAACCTCCTCTAATAATTTTCTTTGCATTATAAAGATTATTTACATTTGGATTCATAGAAGCTGAGTATTCATAGGCATCCTGTTCATAGGAAGAATCGATCCATTCAGAGACATTTCCTGCCATATTAAACAAGTTATATCCATTTGGATCATATGCGTTTGCTTCGACTGTATATAAGGCCTGGTCAACTGCATAGTCGCCTCTCATGGGTTTAAAGTTAGCCATAAAGCATCCTCTGTCATTTTTAGTATATGGGCCTCCCCAAGGATACATAGCGCTTTGAAGACCTCCTCTTGCAGCGTATTCCCACTCTGCTTCAGTTGGTAGTCTAAATTTTGGGACTAAACTTTTTTTCTTTTTTGTTCTTTGATAAGCATTTTTAGTATTTGTTCTCCACTGACAAAAAGCGTTTGCCTGTTTCCATGTAACACCAACTACAGGATAACCACTATATGCATCATGCCAGAAGTAATCATTATGCATTGGCTCATTATAAGAATATTTAAAATCAGTAATCCACACTGTTGTGTCTGGATAGACTTCAAGTCTTTCTCTAGTTATAAAATTAGATCTTTTGAAACCAGGAAATTCCTCCTCAAGTTGCCTATCCGTTGGATTATATATAGGAGCAATCTCATCATTTGCTAGTGCATCGATTAAAATCTGTTTTTCATCTAAATACTCCTGAACTCTACTATCTAAATATGCGAACTGAAAATTTGTAACATCCCAAGTTCTAATATCATTAAAAACTTCATCTTCAGGTATGAAAAAATTTTCCATTACTTCTAGATAATCTTCATCAGGGTATTCTGATCTATCAAAAATTAAGTCTGTATCCCAATTTAATTTTCTTTTTTCATATACATCCTTCATGTATTTATCATAAACACTCAGATCAGAAGTATCTGCATCAATATATGCATATTCGCCAATTCCATCTACGTTTCCATCAGTAGGTTCACCACCCAAAACATCTTCAGCTCTATCAGCAAGTGCTGTTCTAATTACAGAATCTCTTACCCAATAGACAAATTGTCTATATTCAGCATTTGTTATTTCTGTCTCGTCCATATAGTAAGATCTTACAGTAACTGTTTTGGTAGGAGCATCTTCTAAAGCTGCAAGATCATCATCTGATTTTCCCATGATAAAAGAACCACCTGGGATTAAAACCATTCCAAATGGCTTTTCAGGGTAATATTTTTTTCCTTGTACACCAACCAGTTCGCCTTTTGAACGTTTTGATCCACTTTTTGAACCACAACTCAGTGCAAATACAAATAATAAACTAAGTACTAATAGCTTTCTCATATAATTCTAGTTTTTCCCCTAAAAAAAGTGGGTAAACTTACCCATATTTATTCAAATAAGCAAAATAATATATATCAAGTTGAAAAATTAAATTCAATCTAAATTATATTTTTTTTGTGTGCCTTATACCATCTATCTGGTATAATTCCATCATTTGCATTTAAATAATCCTCATGCGTACAGGGTAATAACGCTTGTTGGTTAAGTTTAGTATCCTTTTTTGAAGAATTTGGTATTACTATCCACCATCTGGATGTTTTTATACTTCTATAAAAGACAAGTTCATATTTCTCAACTATTATGGTAAATTTTTGAAAATTAGAAATATTTGTAAAATCATCATCTATAATTCTACAGTTTACTCCTTCAATAAAATACCACAATATTTGAGCAATTAACATTTCTGTTATTTCGTCCTCATTCGAGGATTTATACTCAAAAATACCAAATGATGAGACCTTATTGCTTATTCCTGCATATCTGCTTATTGAGCATATTTCCTTGCCATCAAAACCATTTGGAGATAATTTTTGTCTTGAACTTAACTCAGAAGATTTAATAGACCTTAAATCTATAGTAACAATATCAGCATCTCTCATTACAGGTTCAACTGAATTTATATTATAACATACCTCGCCCAATCTATATGCTTCAAAATATAATTTTTCCATCAGATCTATCTCAATTTGGGAATTATAGTAGGTCTGATATCCTATAGTAGTATAATTAAACAGGTTATGCGGTTCTTCAAGGATTATCTTCCCAAGGTAACTATTGTTCTTTATCGGTTTTGAAGAGTCTCCCAAATCAAAATTAGAATCAACATTTACTATATTAATAGTCTTCTTAAAATCATCATATGCTCTGTAGTTAGCATAAGTCAAATCTTGACTTCCTCCGATGACAAGTGGAATAATATTGTTTTTAATAAAATATGAAATAAGAGAGGTTAAATTCTGATAAGTATCTTCAACCGATTCCCCTGGTGTTATATCTCCAAAATCTGCTATTCTAATTGACCAATTGCCTGGGTAAAGTGAATAAAATGATCTTCTTATTTCACTAAGATTTATTTCTTCTCCTATGAAATTAATATCATTCCTGTTCTCTGGAACACCAATAATTGCAACATCAATTTTTTTAATATTAGGCAAGCCATTTTCCTTAGTATGAACACTGATTTTGTTGCCTAAAATTAATGATGATATTATCTTATTATGTGAAAGAATGTGATCCTCAACTGGAGTTAAAATATTATCTTGAACAGAAGTTAGAAAGTTAGGATCCATTGCACAGCTAAATTAATCTATTCTTTTTTATTATCTAGCATTTGTTTTGCATCATCAAGAGTTAATGCATCAACATCAATAGATTTTGATATTTCCTTTCTTATCTTTCCTTTAATTAAATAGAACTTTCCCCATTTTCCTTTCTCAACTCTTATATTTTCATTAGACCAGTTATGTATGACTTTCTCCTTTTCTTTTTTCTTTTTTTCTTCAATTAATTCAATAATGTCGTTTTCAGACAAGTTTTCCCAATCATATTTTTTACCAACATTAATAAACATGTTATTCCACTTTATAAAAGGACCAAATTTGCCTTTTCCCTTCTGAACATCTATACCCTCATAGTTATATATTGGTGCCTCGGATTGTTCCTTCGTTTTTATGAGTTCTAATGCATCATTAAGTTCTATTGATAGTGGAGATATTCCTTTTGGAATTGAAACAAATTTTTTGCCATATTTAATATAAGGTCCATATTTTCCATTATTAGCCAAAACAACTTCATTATTATATTCCCCCAATTCTCTAGGAAGAGAAAATAAATCAAGAGCCTGTTCTAATGTTACTGATTCAATTTGAAATTCAGGCGGTAAACTAGCAAATATTGGTTTTTCTTCATCTTCAACTGTTCCTACTTGAATCATTGGTCCAAATTTTCCTAATTTAACACTAATCTCTCTTTTATTTTCAGGATGAACTCCTAATATTCTCTTTCCAGACTCTCTTTCAGCATTTTTATGTACATCTTCTACTATTGGATGAAAATTTTTGTAAAATTCTTTCATCATGGATGTCCACTCCTGTTTCCCTTCTGCTATATCATCAAAATTCTGTTCAACATTAGCTGTAAAATTATAATCCATAATATTTTCAAAATGATTAATCAAAAAATCCGTAACAATCATTCCTGTATCTGTTGGAACCAGTTTTCCTTTATCTGAACCTACTTTTTCTTCTAATAGGTTTTCAGTTATGATCTCATTAACTAATGACAATTGAATATAATTTCTTTTTTCTCCATCAATTGCGCCTTTCTCAACATATCCTCTATTTTGAATGGTTGAAATTGTAGGAGCATAAGTTGAAGGCCTTCCAATACCTAAATCTTCCAACTTTTTTACCAATGAGGCTTCAGTATATCTAAAAGGTGCTCTAGAAAACCTTTGAGTTGCATTAATAAAATTATGCACTAACTCCTCATTTATTTGAATATTTGGCAAAATACCAGTATCCTCATCAGAAACATTATCTTTTCCTTCAGAATAAACTTTTAAAAATCCATCAAATTTTACTATTTGACCCGTTGCTATAAATAGATGTTCATAGTTTGAAGATTTAATTTTAACATTAGTCTTTTCCAAAGTCGCATCTGACATTTGAGAAGCAATAGTT
>JAAZXZ010000140.1 GCA_014239895.1 Flavobacteriaceae bacterium | reverse complement strand
TTTTGGTCATTGCTTTCTTACTTTTTTATAAGTGTAATCAAAGCAAATATTTATAAAATAATTATTGCTGTTGGGACATTTGCATTAGCTTTAGCCTTCGCAGGAAATGATTTAGTGAATTTTATTGGAGTACCGATTGCAGCTTGGCAATCCTATGAAGCTTGGATGGCTTCAGGCATGGCTGCAAATGAATTTAGTATGCAAGTTTTAGCTTCTAAAGTTCCGACTCCAAATTATCTTTTATTTGCCGCTGGTATTATTATGGTGCTAACATTATGGTTTTCTAAAAAGGCGCATCGTGTTGTTAAAACATCTATAGATTTGTCAGAACAAGGAGAGACAGAAGAAAGGTTTAGCCCTAATTTTTTATCAAGATCATTGGTAAGAGCAGGTTCAAATTCTTCTGATTTTATTACAAAAATTTTACCAGATTCAATGAACAATTTTATTGAAAAACAATTCAAAATCTCTGACCTGCCATCAAAGAAAATAAGTAAAGAAGACAAGCCTGCATTCGATGTAGTTAGAGGTTCTGTAAATTTAATGGTTGCAAGTATTTTAATTTCCATTGCAACATCCTATAAATTACCTCTTTCAACAACTTATGTAACTTTTATGGTTGCTATGGGGACTTCCCTTGCTGATAGAGCTTGGGGAAGTGAAAGCGCAGTATATAGAGTGGCAGGAGTATTAAATGTAATTGCTGGGTGGTTTGGAACAGCAATTATTGCATTTGTTGCTGCAGGGACCATTGCATATTTAATAAACATAAGTGAATTAATGATTGCTGTCTTATTATTTGTTGCTATAATAATAATGATTAAGCATTATATCAATGGCAAATCTAATGGTGGTAATATTATAGATGAAGCCCTAGTAATAGCTGAGAGCAGCTCTCTACAAGGTGTTATCAATGAAAGTGCAAAAACTATTTCTAAGGTAATTAAGCGTGGTAATAAAGTTTATAATAACACTGTAGAAGGACTTTCTAAACAAGATCTTAGCCTGCTAGATAAAAATAATAAACAGATTGAGAAATTATCTCTAGAGGTGGACAATCTAAAAGATAAGCTGTTTTATTTTATTAGAAATCTAGATGAATCTAGTTTAGGAGCTAGCAACTTTTATATAAATCTTTTAGGATTTCTTCAAGACATAACTCAATCCTTAGAGTATATTTCTAAAATTAGTCATAAGCATATTAAAAATAGTCATAGTAAATTAAGACTAAGCCAAATAAGAGATTTAATAGAAATTGACGAAGCCATAAATGACTTATTTGAAGAAATTAAAATTTCATTTGAAAAACGATCATTTCACAAAATGGAAGTTATTTTAAAAAACAAGAACAAACTATTTGGGATAGTTGATGATAAGATTGAGGCTCAAATTTCTAGAACAAGAACAACAGAAGAAGGAAGTCCAAAGAATACAACGCTTTACTTTAGTATCTTACAAGAGACTAAGGATCTTTTAAAGGCAATAATGAGCTTAATAGAGGAATATTATCTTTCTCATGATGGTAGTATTAAGCCTGCAAAAGCAAATAATAATTCCTAAAATTATTTAGCTATAAATTAAAAAGCTCCTAATTATTTTATTATAATTAGGAGCTTTCTTTACTTTTCTTTTTAAGTTTATGAACCACACATTAAGCAATCATCTCCTTCACCTTCTTTTGTCTTTGCTATTAATTCTTTTATCTCTTTCGGGGACATAGGTTCAACATCAATCTCTTTAGTTTTTGCAAACTTCTCTGCTGTTTTCTTTGCTGTTTGCTTTTTATTTGCAACAACTTCAGGCTTTTCATCCTTAATAATTGACTTCTTTGGGACAGGCTCTTTCTTAACTTTTTTGTCTAACGTAAACTTAATTGCATCAACTGCGCTCTTAGTTCTTAAATAATACATTCCTGTTTTAAGACCGCTTTTCCATGCATAAAAATGCATGGACGTAAGTTTAGCCATAGTAGCACCTTCAACAAATAAATTTAATGATTGTGACTGGTCTATAAAATACCCTCTATGCTTGGCCATATCAATTATATCTTTCATACTAAGTTCCCAAACCGTTTTATATAATTCTTTAATATCATCAGGAATAATATCAATGTCTTGCACTGATCCATTTGCTCTCATAATCTCTTGTTTTAATTCTTTATTCCATAATCCTAAAGAAACAAGATCTTCTAATAAGTGTTTATTTACAATAATAAATTCTCCAGAAAGCACTCTTCTTGTATATATATTAGAAGTATAGGGCTCAAAGCATTCATTGTTGCCAAGAATTTGAGAAGTACTAGCTGTAGGCATTGGTGCTACAAGCAATGAATTTCTTACTCCATGTTTTAATACATCCTTTCTAAGTTTAGCCCAATCCCAGAGTCCACTAAGATCTTTTTCGTCTACATTCCATAAGTTATGTTGGAATTTTCCTTCACTAATAGGTGACCCATTATATGTTTCATATTTTCCATTCTTCTTTGCCTCTTCCATCGATGCAGTGGCGGCGGCATAGTAGATAGTCTCAAAAATATCTTGATTTAATTTCTTTGCTTCATCACTAGTAAATGGCATTCTTAATTTAATGAATGCATCTGCTAATCCTTGTACCCCAAGACCTATAGGTCTGTGACGGAAATTGGAATTTCGAGCTTCAATAACAGGATAATAATTTCTATCTATTACTTTATTTAAATTTTTAGTTACTCGCTTAGTTATTCTAAATAATTCTTGATGATCAAATGCTCCATCCTTAACAAACATTGGAAGGGCAATAGAAGCTAAATTACAAACTGCAATTTCATCAGGAGATGTATATTCTAAAATTTCCGTACACAAATTTGAAGATCTAATTGTTCCTAAATTTTGCTGATTAGATTTTAAATTAGCAGCATCCTTATATAGCATGTATGGATTGCCTGTTTCAATTTGAGCTTCTAAAATTTTCTCCCATAATTCTCTTGCTTTTATTGATTTTCTCCCTTTGCCTTCCTTTTCATATTTAGTATATAGCTTATCAAACTCCTTGCTATGAACATCACAAAGACCTGGGCATTCGTTAGGGCACATTAATGTCCATTCACTATCGGCTTCAACTCTTTTCATGAATAAGTCTGGCATCCACATTGCATAGAACAAGTCTCTAGCTCGCATTTCCTCTTTCCCATGATTTTTCTTTAAATCAAGAAAATCAAATATGTCTGAATGCCAAGGCTCAATATAGATTGCAAAACTTCCTTTTCTTTTCCCACCGCCTTGATCTACATACCTAGCAGTGTCATTAAAGACTTGTAGCATTGGGACAATTCCATTGCTTGTCCCATTAGTTCCTGCAATATAACTTCCCGTTGATCTTATATTATGAATTGACAAGCCAATACCTCCAGCAGATTGTGAAATCTTTGCAGTTTGTTTTAATGTATCATATATTCCTTCAATACTATCATCCTTCATTGTAAGTAAGAAACATGATGACATTTGTGGTTTAGGTGTTCCAGCATTAAACAATGTTGGAGTTGC
>JAAZXZ010000013.1:0-2500 GCA_014239895.1 Flavobacteriaceae bacterium | reverse complement strand
GTTTTCTAATATTTCATACAAATGTAATTCTAAAATTACTGCATTTGATATTTGTCCAGTCAACACTGTTTTAAATCATTACTCTAATATTATTGGTTATGATTTTGACAAGGATGGATTAATTGCAAGGGAGGGTAAAATTGAATCAAAGTTATTAGATGAATTAAATTCAATTGAATATTATTCAAAATTTAATCCAAAATCTCTTGGAATAGAGTGGGTGATTAATATTATATATAATATAATTGATAAATATAATCTTTCAATTCCTGATATTTTAAGAACATATTCTGAGCATATAGCAATCCAAACACAAAATGCAGTTAAAAACAATACTTCAACTATCTTAATTACTGGCGGGGGAGTAAGAAATAAATTTTTAATTGAATTGATTACAAATAGATTAGAGAATCATATTAATATTCCAGATGATATCCTGATTGATTTTAAGGAAGCATTAATTTTTGGTTTTTTAGGTGTATTAAGGTTAAGAAATGAAAATAACTGCCTAAGCTCTGTGACAGGAGCATCTAAAAATCATTCTTCAGGAAAAATTTATCAATAATTTAATATTAAATATTTATAATTATAAACTTTTGATTTATATTGTATTACTTAATTTCTTTTAATTAAATGGATTTATTTATAATAGGCATATTTATTATTGGATACTTTGCCATAACAATTGAACATGTTATAAAGGTTGATAAACTAGTTCCAGCTCTTATCACCATGACAATTTTATGGGCAATTATAGCTTTAGGAATAGAAGATTTTCCTAACTGGTTTGACCCGGGCTCACATGGTCTAGTTGAAGGCTTTTTAAATTTTACATTAGAAGAAAAACAGCATTTATTAGAAAACACCCTATTACATCATTTAGGTAAAACATCTGAGATACTTATTTTCCTTATTGGAGCAATGACTATTGTTGAGATAATTGACCATTTTAATGGCTTTGCAGTGATTAGAGACTTAATAAAATTTAAAAGTAAAATAGCAATTCTATGGGTTTTCTCTATACTAGCATTTTTTTTATCAGCTATCATTGATAATCTAACAGCTACAATAGTACTTATTTCTATTCTTCAGAAATTAGTTTCAAATAGGTCACTTAGATTATGGTACGCAGGATTGATAGTAATTGCAGCAAATGCAGGTGGTGCATGGTCACCAATTGGAGATGTTACTACAACTATGCTTTGGATAGGGAAAAAGGTTACTACTCCTGAATTGATTTCTCATTTAATAATTCCTTCAATTGTATGTATGGTAGTTTCATCTGGTATAGCTTCATTACTACCGGTGTTTAAAGGAAATATTACATTAAAAAATTCTGAAGATGATACTAGGAATAGATTTAGTCTAAATATTCTTATTATTGGACTATTAGCAATAATTTCTGTTCCTGTTTTTAAAATAGTAACACATCTTCCTCCATATATTGGAATGATGTTAGGTTTGGGTGTAGTCTCAATATTTGCAGAAATTTATTCGAATTCTAAATTCGGTTTAAGTGAGATCACATCATCTGATCATGATGAGCTGTTAAAATCAAGTAGTCATGTTAGTCCTGTACATAATGCATTGTCAAAAATTGAACTTCCAAGTATCTTATTCTTCTTAGGGATATTAATGGCTGTTGCGGCTTTGGAATCTTTAGGAATATTATTCCAATTAGCATTAGACCTTAAGCAAACTATTTCATTAGATACTTTAGTAATAATAATGGGTGTTGCTTCAGCTATAATTGACAATGTTCCATTAGTCGCTGCTAGTTTAGGAATGTTTACAGAGCCTATAGATGATCAGCTATGGCACTTTATTGCATATTCTGCTGGAACTGGTGGAAGTATGTTAATAATTGGTTCTGCAGCTGGTGTTGTTGCAATGGGAATGGAAAAAATTAATTTCTTTTGGTATTTAAAAAAAATAGGATGGATTGCTTTTCTTGGATTTATTTCTGGTGCGGCAACATTCATGATTCTTAGAAATTTCGTTTAGGTTATTGAATTATAATTCAACTATAAAGTGGATGTTTAGTAAGTTGCCAATGTATCAAAATGTTGGTCCTTCAGCTTATAAAAAAGATTTAAATAATATTATAAAATTAACCAATCATTTAAATAATCCACATAAAGATTTTAAATCAATACATATTGCAGGCACTAATGGAAAAGGATCTACTGCACATATGCTATCCTCAATATTACAAGAATCGAAATATAATGTAGGTTTATATACCTCTCCTCATTTAGTTGATTTTAGAGAGAGAATAAAAATCAATGGAGTGATGATTGAAAAAGACTTTATTGTTGATTTTTTCAAGGGAAACATCGACTTTTTTAACCATAACAGCTTTTCTTTTTTTGAGATGACTGTAGGATTAGCATTTGAATATTTTAAAATGAAATCAGTAGACATTGCTGTAATTGAAACTGGTATGGGAGGAAGGCTTGATTCTACAAATATTATTTCCCCAGAGGTTTCAGTTATTACT
>JAAZXZ010000166.1 GCA_014239895.1 Flavobacteriaceae bacterium | reverse complement strand
GTTCTTCAACACCTATAGATTTTGATTTAACGAATACAATTGCAGGTTGGGGAAGAGTACTGCCAGAATTTAATAATGCCACAGACTTTGTAATTAATAACGATGGAACTTTAGATTATACTGATCCTGGCATAGGAGTTATGTTTTTACCTTCTGGCATGGGATATTATTCTAGTGCAGCTGGATCTGTTCCTGTATATTCTAATCTAATTTTTAAGTTTAAGTTGTTGGAATCGGAAGAAAATGATCATGATTTTGATAATGTTCCTTCTCATCTAGAGGATTTAAATGGAGATTTAGACCTTACAAATGATAATACTGATGATGATCCATATGCAGATTTTGTAGATAGTGATGATGATGATGATGGTACATTAACTATTGATGAAGATCTAGAACCAGATTCAGACTTAACTGAAGACAGGGATGGTGATGGCGATCCTACAAATGATATTGGTGATGGCGATCCTACAAATGATGATACTGATGGAGATGGAATTCCTAACTATCTAGACACAGATAATACAGAATCAAGAGACGATTAGTTTTTTCTTTTTAACACTTTCTCTACGTTTACTACAATTGAGTCAGCATTAAGACCATATTTCTCCATTAGTTTAGCAGGTGTTCCTGATTCACCAAACGTATCATTTACAGCAACAAACTCTTGTGGAGAGGGGTTATTAGAAGCTAATATACGAGCAACACTTTCACCAAGACCACCGAAAAAATTATGTTCTTCAGCTGTTACAATACATCCTGTTTTATTTACTGATTTTATGATAACTTCTTGATCTAAGGGTTTTATAGTATGAATATTAATAACATCTGCACTTATTCCTTTATCATGTAAAATTTTAGCTGCTTCTAAAGCTTCCCATACTAAATGACCTGTAGCTACAATAGTTACATCTTCTCCTTCTTGAAGTTGTACAGCTTTGCCAATTTCAAAATTTTGATTTCCTGGAGTAAATACAGGAACTTTTGGTCTGCCAAACCTAAGATAAACAGGACCTTTATAATTAGCAATAGCAATAGTGGCTGCTTTAGTTTGATTATAATCACAAGTATTAATTACTGTCATGCCAGGAAGCATTTTCATCATACCAATATCTTCTAATATTTGATGGGTTGCACCATCTTCACCAAGAGTTATTCCTGCATGTGAAGCGCAAATTTTTACATTTTTACCAGAATAAGCAATAGATTGGCGTATCTGATCGTAAACTCTTCCAGTAGAAAAATTAGCAAAAGTTCCAGTAAATGGTATTTTACCTCCAATTGTTAAGCCAGCAGCAATCCCAATCATATTTGCTTCCGCAACTCCAACTTGAAAAAATCTTTCTGGATGATTTTTTTTGAATTCATTCATTTTTAAGGATCCAGTTAAATCAGCACATAATGCAACCACATTAGGATTTGATTTTCCAAGCTCTGTCAAACCATCTCCAAACCCACTTCTTGTGTCTTTCTTTTCAGAATATTCGTATATCTTCATTTCCTATTTAATAATCACCTAATGTTTCAGGATTTTGGTTTAATGCTGTTTCAAGTTGCTCGTCATTTGGAGCCTTACCATGCCATTCATGTGTATGCATCATAAAGTCGACACCATTCCCCATAATAGTTTTTAAAAGCACGCAAACAGGTTTGTTTTTTCCTGTTTTAGATTTAGCTTTATTCATTCCATCAATTATTGATTGAATATTATTTCCTTGATTAATTTCACATACATCCCATCCAAATGATTCGAATTTAGATTTTAAATTACCCATATCAATAACATCTGGAGTACTCCCATCAATCTGTTGACCGTTAACATCTATTGTAGCAATAATATTATCAATATTTTTTGCTGAAGCATACATAATAGCCTCCCAATTTTGACCTTCCTGTAGTTCGCCATCACCATGTAGGCTATAGATTAATTTATTATCATTATTTAATTTTTTTGAATGAGCAGCTCCGATAGCTACAGAGAGTCCTTGACCTAGTGATCCAGAAGCTACTCTAACCCCTGGAAGTCCTTCATGAGTTGTAGGATGTCCTTGTAACCTGGAATTAATTAAACGAAAAGTACTAAGTTCAGAAATATCAAAATAATTTAATCTAGCTAAAACACTATAAAACACAGGTGAAATATGTCCATTACTTAGAAAAAAAATATCTTCATTGTGACCATCCATTTCAAAACCATCATTCCTTTCCATAATAACATTAAAGAGAGTTACAATAAATTCTGAACAACCCAATGATCCTCCCGGATGACCAGAGTTTACTTTGTGAACCATTCTTAGAATATCTCTACGAACCTGAGTAGTTAATGCTTCTAGATGATTAATATCAATCATTCTTAATTACAATAAGTATTGAGTTTGTTAAATTAGAATTTTGTTTTCCTAATATAAAATTATTTAAAACTCATTTATTAACAAAAACTTAAAATTTATAATATTAGAGTTTTATTAAGAATTAATTGCCTTAATGTTATTTATATTTGTTTTTCATATTTATGAAATTTACTATTAATAATACAGATAATAACACTAATGCTAGAGCAGGATGTATTGAAACTTCTCATGGGGAAATTCAAACTCCTGTTTTTATGCCAGTAGGTACACAGGGAACTGTTAAAGCTGTTCACCAAAAGGAATTAAAAAATGAAATAAATGCTGATATAATTTTATCAAATACTTATCATTTATATTTAAGACCTGGAGTTGAAATAATAGAGAAGGCTGGAGGAATACATAAATTTATTAACTGGAACAGTAATATTTTAACAGATTCAGGAGGATATCAAGTCTATTCTTTGGCTTCTAAAAGAAAAATAACTAATAATGGTGTTGAGTTTAGAAGCCATATAGATGGCAGTTCTCATCTATTTACACCTGAAAAAGTTATTGATATTCAAAGATTGATTGGTGCCGATATAATTATGGCTTTTGATGAATGCCCTGCTTATCCATGTGAATTTGATTATGCAAAAAAATCAATGAATTTGACACATACATGGCTAGATAGATGTATCAATAGATTTAATTCAACAGATGATAGATATGGATATAAGCAGTTTTTATTTCCTATAATCCAAGGCAGTACATATAAAGACCTTAGGATTCAGTCTGCTGAATATATCTCAAACACAAATTCATTTGGAAATGCAATAGGAGGGTTGTCTGTAGGGGAGCCTGCTGAAGAGATGTATGCCATGAATGAGATAGTATGTGAAATCTTACCTAAAGATAAACCAAGGTATCTTATGGGTGTTGGAACACCAATAAATCTTTTAGAGAATATAGCTTTAGGAATAGATATGTTTGACTGTGTTATGCCTACAAGAAATGCTAGAAATGGTATGTTATTTACTTCGAAAGGAATAATTAATATTAAAAACAATAAATGGAAGGATGATTTTTCAGCAATAGATAATGATGAAATTACTTACGTTGATAAAGAATATTCAAAAGCTTATTTAAGACATCTTTTTTCCGTAAATGAAATTTTGGGAAAACAAATAGCTTCAATTCATAATTTAGGTTTTTATTCATGGCTAATTTCTGAGTCTAGAAAGCATATAATAGATGGAGATTTTTTAAATTGGAAGAATAAAATGGTAAAAATTTTAAATAAAAGATTATAATAAATTGAAAATAGTAGACTGGTACATACTAAAGAAATATTTAATCACTTATATTTCAATACAAATTCTGTTTGTTCCGATTGCCATAGTTTTGAATCTAGCAGACAACATAGACAAGATTCTATCAAATCAGGTCCCTTTTGATGAAGTGCTAGAATACTACTATAATTTTACTATATATTTTGCAAATTCACTTCTACCTTTATTTTTGTTTCTATCAGTTATTTGGTTTACATCTAAGTTAGCATCTAACTCTGAAATTATAGCATTATATAGTTCAGGCTATTCGTTAAAAGACCTAATTAAACCTTATCTTATTGGTTCGGCAATGATTGCATTTACAGCTCTTATTTTAGGAATTTTTATAGTTCCAGATGCTAGTAGAGATTTTAATGAATTTTCATATAAATACCTCAAAGGTTCTAAAAAGAGTATTGATGATAAGAATATTTTTAGAAAGATCAATGATAATGAATATATATATTTAACGCAGTTCAACACCAAAAATAATATTGGAACAAACTTTACTTTAGAACATTTTGATGGAAATAAGTTAAAGTTTAAAATTAATGCTAGTAATATTAGATATATAGAAAAAGACAGTATATATAGATTATCAAACTATATGAAAAGAACTATTACAGATAGTATTGATATTATTTCTACTAAAAGAGGATTAGACACTTTATTTTCATTTAATATAGGTGATTTAACTCCACTAAATTATATAGCTGAAACGCTTAATTATTCTGAATTAGTAAAATTTATTAATCAAGAAAAATTAAGAGGATCATCCAATATAGGAAGATATCAAGTTGTTAAGCACAAAAAATGGAGTATACCTTTTTCAATATTTATATTAACTCTTATTGCATTTTCGGTTTCTTCAGTCAAAAGAAGAGGAGGAGCTGGTGTTAACTTAGCATTTGGAATATCTGTAGCTATGACATATGTGTTTTTTGATAAAGTCTTTGGGGTATTAGCCCAACAATCTGATTTTTCCCCAATTATTGCAGTTTGGCTTCCAAATTTTGTTTTTGGATCTTTAGCTATATACTTATTATATATAAATACAAACAAGCAACTTTAAACACCATAATAAAATTTCGAAATACTTAAAAAAAACATAATGATTGTTATTATGTATATTAGATTTTATAATTTTAAACTTATATGTATTTATAAAATATAGCTTATGAATTATTTAGATTTTGAACTTCCCATAAAAGAATTAGAAGATCAACTAAGCGAATGCAAAATATTGGGAGAAAAAAGCGATGTTGATATGACAGATACATGTAAGAAAATACAGAAGAAATTAAATACTGCTATTAAGGAAGTTTATGGTAGTTTATCTCCTTGGCAAAAGGTTCAAATGTCAAGGCATCCAGATAGACCTTATACTTTAGACTATATAAATTCAATTTTTAAAGACAGCTTTATTGAGTTGCACGGTGATAGAAATTTTAAGGATGATAAAGCAATGATTGGGGGTTTAGGAAAAATAGATGATCAAACCTTTATGTTTATTGGTCAGCAAAAGGGTAATAATACAAAGACAAGGCAATATAGGAATTTTGGAATGTCTAATCCTGAAGGGTATAGAAAAGCTTTAAGGTTAATGAAAAAAGCTGAAAAATTTAACATTCCTGTTGTTACACTTATTGATACACCTGGCGCTTACCCAGGAATGGAAGCTGAAGAAAGAGGTCAAGGAGAAGCAATTGCTAGAAATATATTTGAAATGACAAAATTAAAAGTACCAATAATTGTTTTAATAGTTGGAGAAGGAGCTTCTGGCGGTGCTTTAGGAATAGGAGTAGGAGATAAAGTTATGATGCTTGAAAATACATGGTATTCAGTAATATCTCCAGAATCTTGTTCTTCTATACTTTGGAGAAGTTGGGAATACAAAGAAGTAGCTGCATCTGCATTAAAGTTGACTGCTAAGGATATGAAAAAGATGAAATTAGTTGATGAAATTATAAAGGAACCTCTAGGAGGAGCTCATAGAAATAGGGAAAAAACATTTATGATTGTAAGGGAAGCTATTCTAAATACATACAATGAATTTAAAAATATATCTTCATCAGAGTTAGTGAAAAAACGAATGAACAAATATTCAAATATGGGAGTATACAAATCTTAATTTTTCTCCCATTATTAACAATTTATATTTTTTATTAACACCTTAAATGTTTATTAAAGGTTAAAAATTATTAAAATTATTATCATATCTAATTGTTTTAATTTTTTAAATTAGCCTTAATGAAACAGTCAGCTTCTTTTCAAGGCCTTAGGATTGATCATAATTCAATCATCAATCTAGAAAAAGGTAAGATACCTCCTCAGGCATTAGATTTAGAGGAAGTTGTTCTTGGAGCTATGATGATTGATAAAAAGGGCGTTGATGAGGTTATAGATATCTTAACGTCTGAGGCTTTTTATAAGGAATCTCATCAATTTATTTTTGAAGCTATACATAAACTATTCCAAAAAAGTGAACCTATTGATTTATTAACTGTTTCAGCACAATTAAAAAAAGATTCAAAACTAGAATTATGTGGTGGAGACTTCTATTTGATTTCATTAACTCAAAAAGTATCATCTTCTGCCCATATAGAATTTCATGCTAGAATTATTCTTCAAAAATATATCCAGAGAAGCCTTATTAAGATCTCAAATGAGATAATCATGGATTCTTATGATGAGACTAAGGACGTTTTTGATTTATTAGATAATGCAGAAGCTAAGCTTTATGATGTTACACAAGGAAATATTAAGAAATCATCAGAAACAGCACAAAATTTGGTAATTCAGGCGAAGAATAAAATAGAATCTATTTCTAATAAAAAAGGGTTAAGCGGCGTGCCTTCAGGTTTTAGTAAAATAGACAAACTAACTTCTGGATGGCAAGAAAGTGATTTAATTATTATTGCATCTAGACCAGGTATGGGTAAAACAGCTTTAGCTTTATCAATGGCAAGTAATATTTCAATAGGTCAAAATATACCAGTCGCCTTTTTTTCTTTAGAAATGTCATCCTTACAGCTTATAACTAGGCTAATTTCATCAGAGACTGGTCTTAATTCAGAAAAACTAAGAACAGGTAAACTAGAAAAGCATGAATGGGAACAATTAAATGTTAGGGTAAAAAATCTTGAAAAGGCTCCATTATATATTGACGACACTCCTTCATTATCAATTTTTGATTTAAGAGCTAAAGCAAGACGTTTAGTTTCACAGCGTGATGTTAAATTAATAATTGTAGACTATCTGCAATTAATGACCACAGGAGGAACATTTAAAACGGGTAATAGAGAACAGGAAATTTCTACTATTTCTAGAAATTTAAAAGCACTTGCTAAAGAATTAAAGATCCCTGTTATTGCTTTATCTCAACTTTCTAGGCTAGTTGAAGGTAGACAATCAAAGAGACCACTATTATCTGATTTAAGGGAGTCTGGAGCAATTGAACAGGACTCAGATATTGTTTCATTTATTTATAGACCAGAATATTATAAAATTGACACATGGGATGATGATGATAGATCCTCTACTGAAGGTGAAGCAGAATTTATAGTATCTAAACATAGAAATGGAGGTCTTGAAACAATTAGATTAAGGTTTGTCCCTTCACTAGGTAAATTTGAAGATATTGAAATCTATGATTCTCCTTATGAATTCCACTCAAAAATGAATGCAGCGGCAAATGATGACACATTTAAGCCTGAAACAGACCAACCACTATCATCCACGGGAGAAGAGGAATCTGATCTTCCTTTCTAGATATTTTGCATAAATGATGATTCCCTGATTAGTTTTTCAGCTTTCTCTAAGCACTGTTTTTTTATAAATACTTTATGCGTGAATAAGAAATTTGGAACTCCAAAACCAGCCAAGTTTGCAGATCTAGCTTCATCTTTTACAATTGAATTTATATGTATTTGAGATAGATCTGAAACTAATCTATTAGCTTCAATCATTGACCCTGTAAAAACATGAATATATTTAGAGTTCAGGTTCTATTATTTTAATTTACTAACTAATTCTTTAAAGGCTTCAGGATTATTAACTGCTAAATCTGCTAACACTTTTCTGTTAATATCGATATTATTTGCTTTAAGTTTGCTAATGAACTCAGAATAAGTTAAGCCATTTAATCTGGCAGCAGCATTAATCCTCATAATCCATAAGGATCTGAAATTTCTCTTTTTATTTCGTCTATCTCTATATGCATATAGCATTGCTTTTTCTACAGCATTTTTAGCTACAGTCCAAACATTTTTTCTTCTTCCGAAATAACCTTTTGCTTGTTTAATTGTTTTTTTTCTTCTAGCTCTCTTGGCTACAGAATTTACTGATCTTGGCATTTTTCTATTTTTTTAAATTAGGTGGTTTTTAACTCTTTTTCTTACCTAAATTTATGGTTAATACTTACCTGCTAAGAAATTATTTTAGTCTTAGCTGTCTTTTTATATTATCAGTATCACTTTTGTGAACTAATGTTGAATGTGTCAATGCTAACTTTCTTTTTTTCGATTTTTTTGTTAGTATATGACTTTTGAAAGCATGTTTTCTTTTTATTTTTCCAGATCCAGTTAGCTTAAATCTTTTCTTTGCACTGGATTTTGTCTTCATTTTTGGCATTCTCTTAATTTATTTATTTTTTTTTGGTGTAACTATCATTATCATTTTTTTACTCTCAAGTTTGGGTAGCTGTTCAACAGTACCATATTCTTCCAGTTCTTGAGCAAGCCTTAATAATAGAATTTCACCTTTATCTTTATATATAATTGATCTTCCTCTAAAAAAAACAAAAGCTTTAAGTTTTGCCCCATCAGATAAGAATTTAATTGCATGCTTCTTTTTAAATTCATAATCATGATCATCTGTGTTAGGTCCAAATCTAATCTCCTTTACAACAACCTTTGATGTTTTTGATTTTAAAAACTTCTCTCTTTTTCTCTGTTCAAAGAGAAATTTCTTATAATCCATTACCTTACACACAGGAGGAATTGCCTTTGGAGATATCTCTACAAGATCAAACCCTTGTTCATCTGCAATCATTTGAGCCTTACTAATCGGATATACTCCTATCTCTACATTGTCACCTACTAATCTAACCTCAGGTGCTTCAATCTTTGAGTTAATCTTATGAGGATCTTCTCTTCTTCTTCTAGGCCTATAAACTTTTCTTCTTAGAGCTATAATTTTTAATTTTAGTTAAACATTATTTATTTCTTGGTTGATTATTTGAATAAATTCTTTCAATTTAATCATTCCATAATCTTTTCCTCCATGACTTCTAAGCGAGATCATATTATTGTCATCTTCTTTTTCACCAATGATAATCATGAATGGAATCTTACTTAATTCAGCATCCCTGATTTTACGACCCATTGTCTCACTTCTGTTATCAACCAGGGCGCGAATTTCGTTATTTTCTATCAAATTTAAAACTTTTTTAGAGTATTTTTCATATTTATCACTTATGGGGAGAATTATAACTTGGTTAGGAGTAAGCCATAATGGTAAGTTACCTGCTGTATTTTCAAGTAATATTGCAACAAACCTTTCTAAACTTCCAAAAGGAGCTCTATGTATCATAACAGGTCTATGTAATTTATTATCTTTTCCTTTATATGTCAAATCAAATCTTTCAGGAAGAATATAATCAACCTGAATAGTTCCTAATTGCCATTCTCTTCCTAATGCATCATTTACCATAAAATCTAATTTTGGCCCATAGAATGCAGCCTCACCATATTTTATATTATAATTTAGTTTCTTTTCTTTAACCGCTTTTAAAATAGCATTTTCTGATTTTTCCCATATGTCTTTATCACCTATATACTTTTCTGAATTTTCAGGATCTCTTAATGAGACTTGAGTAGAGAAATTTTCAAGACCTAGATTTGTAAATACATGTATTGTTAAATCAATAACATCTTTAAATTCCTTACCAAGCTGTTCTTCAGAGCAAAAAATATGAGCATCATCCTGAGTGAATCCTCTTACTCTTGTTAATCCATGTAACTCTCCACTTTGTTCATATCTATATACTGTTCCAAATTCTGCATATCTTATCGGTAAATCTCTATAGCTAAATTTTCTAGAATTATAGATCTCACAATGATG
>JAAZXZ010000014.1 GCA_014239895.1 Flavobacteriaceae bacterium | reverse complement strand
TTTTACATGATCATACTTTTTTGAAATCTGAGTTTGAATTTCACGAATTTCAGATTGAAAAGCATCGCCGCATCCCGGATGTATCTGAAACAGATATATTTTCTCTAAACCTTTATATACACGTTTCCAGTCTTTATTTAAAATATCAAAATTGTTGGCATAAGATAAAGCACGCTCTTTATAAGTATCCGATTCACCTTGATGATAAAAAATAGCCTTAATACTATTCTTAAGACCTGCTTGATCAACTCTGTAAGCTAATCTTCCAAAACTAGTTTCTAAAGATATTTTTTCAGGATAGAGCATGTTTTCTTCAATAGTTGAAGAACCACTTCCTCCATTAATAATAGACACAGGTATTTGGTATTTCTCAACTAATAATTTTGCTAATTCCATTCCCCAAACTCCTACACCATGAGAAATTTTAACAAACCAGCCACCATCATATCCTTTCTCCCAGGCCTCTCCTTTACAATTCTTGCAATTTCCAGTTGCTAAACCCCATCTAATTTTTTTATCCTCATCAGAATATTTTTCATAACCTGTCTTGACTCCAAAACTCCTAATAAAAGGACTCGAATAGATAGATTTATTACTACTAGCATGAGAATTAGATTGACCAGTAATTATATAGGCATCACCACAAACTATATTATCTGCACTAAATAAAAGTTTTTTTTCGTTTTTTTTATTATCATACAATTCAAATCTATATTCAAACAACCCAGCATTAATAATATAAGAAAACTCAAACTTTTTATTTTCAATTTTAATAAACTTTGATTCATATAAAGCTTCATCCTTGTAAACTTTTAATTCAAGCTCATTGAGTTTGTTTTTTTCAGTTGTAATTCCAGAAAAAACAACAGATGCTTTATTATTTTTATCACGAGGATATAATTGATAATTTTCAGGTGATTTTTCAAAATTTAAATCTTGAGCATATGAAAAACTTATTATAAAAAGAAAGAAAATAGGTAAGATAATTTTAAACTTCATGCACTAAATATAAGAAAGAATTAATAATCAAATTCTAAAAAAACTAGAAGAATATAATATTAAATTTAAAGAAAAGTAGGTAGCATTTAAATTATAACTTTACTTAACAAATTTTTGAAGCTTATATATAAATATTGGCCATGGAATAATTAAACATACTGACCAAATTACTGCTGTCACCGCTTCAGAAAACATAAGATAAGAGATTGTAAAAATTAAAGTAGAAGCAAAAGTAAGTATCACAAAAAACTTTTTCCAAAAAATTAGAAGATTTTCTAAATCAACTTTTTTTCTTTCTTCTACTGACATGGTATTATATCCCGCCATTAAATATTTAGCATTATTTTTATTTACTACATATCCAGTAAAAATCAATAAAACATCAACAATAAAGACTGTCCAAAAAATCATAACTAAATCACTAAATTAATAATTTTTCCAGGGACGATAATAATCCTTTTTGGCTTAACACCTTCTAACTTATTTAAAACATTATCATTAGCCATTATGATTTTCTCTATTTCTTTATTGGTAAGATCAAAAGATAATTCTAGTTTAAGCCTAACTTTTCCATTAATTGATATAGGATAAATTTTGCTTTCTTCTTTTAAATATTTCTTTTCAAAATTAGGGAAGGATTCCTTTGTTATGGATTCTTTATTTCCAAGTAAACTCCATAATTCTTCTGTAATATGTGGCACATATGGAGATAAAATTATTAATAGCGGTGATAATATTTCACTACTAACACAATTTTGGTCAGTCAAATCATTAACTGCAATCATAAAATTTGAAACAGCTGTATTAAATGAGTATGACTCAATATCACCTTCAATCTTCTTAATTGTTTTATGAAGAGTTTTTAAATTGTCTAACTCAGGTTTTATGTTTTTTACTTTAATTCCCGATTCATCTACATATAATTTCCATAATTTTTTTAAAAAATTATGCGTTCCAACTATACCTGACGTATTCCATGGTTTATATTGTTCTAAAGGTCCTAAAAACATTTCAAATAATCTTAAACTGTCAGCACCATAGTCCTCACATATTAAATCTGGATTTACAACATTATACCATCTCTTAGACATTTTTTCTATTTTTCTCTCAACCATAAATACATTGTTCTTAGAGACAAATTCAGCTTCCTCGAAAATTGGTTGCCATTTCTTTAGTCCTTCTATATCTAATTCATCAGAAAAATTGACCAAATTAACATCAACATGAATTTCTTCAATATCCTCGTTTTTTAATAAATCTTTTGAGATATATTTATTAGTCCCTGAAAGTCTATATATAATTGCACTAGAACCTAAAATCATGCCTTGATTTATTAATTTTTTAAATGGCTCATCAAATGGAATAAGTTTCCTGTCATATAAAAATTTAGTCCAAAATCTTGAATAAAGAAGATGTCCAGTTGCATGTTCACTACCCCCAATATATAAATCTACATTTGACCAGTAATCTAAAGTTTTTTTACTGCATATATGATTAGAATTCTTAGGATCTATATACCTTAAAAAATACCAGGAACTTCCAGCCCATCCTGGCATTGTATTTAATTCAATTGGAAAAATTGATTTGTTGTCTATTTTATTTTTAGGAACTATTTTTTTTTCTTTTTCATCCCATGCCCAATACTCTGCTCTTCCAAGAGGAGGATCTCCCGATTCTGTTGGAAGATATTTTTCAACATCTGGAAGTTTTATAGGTAAATAGGCTTTTTCTATAATTTTTGGTACGCTATTTACATAATATACAGGGAATGGTTCACCCCAATACCTTTGTCTAGAAAAAACTGCATCTCTCAATCTATAATTAATTTCTTTAATGCCAATTCCATCTTTCTCTAATCTAGAAATAATAGAGTCTGTAGCATCTTCAAAAGAAAGACCATCTATAAATGAGCTGTTTTGTAATTCAAAATTTTCTTTATCAACAAAAGCTTCTTTTGATATGTCTTTCCCTTTAAAAATATTAGGAATATCAATATCAAAATACTTTGCAAAATCATAATCCCTCTGATCTCCACACGGAACAGACATTACTGCTCCTGTTCCATAAGTTGCTAAAACATAATCTCCGATCCATATTGGAATTTTCTCTTTAGTAAGAGGGTGTTCTGCATAAGAACCCGTAAATACTCCTGTTATTTTTTTTACTTCTGAAATACGATCCTTCTCACTTCTGTTTGATGCTAATCTTATATATTCTTGAACTTCAGCCCTGTTTTCTTTAGTAGTAATATTTAATGTAAGTTCATGTTCAGGTGCTAACGTCATAAAACTAACTCCAAATATTGTGTCAGGTCTAGTGGTGAAAACTTCTATAGAATCATCATGCCCAATAATATTAAATTTCATGGAAACACCAATTGATTTCCCAATCCAATTTCTTTGTGTTTCTTTTATTGAAGGTGACCAATCAATTTTGTCTAAATCATTTAATAGTCTATCTGCATATGCACTAATTCTCATATTCCATTGCAACATTAATCTCTTTTCTATTTTAAAGCCTCCTCTTTCAGATACACCATTTACAATTTCATCATTAGCCAATACCGTTCCTAATTCAGGACACCAATTAACTTCTGATTTAGCTAAATATGCAATTCTGTAATCTTGTAGTATTTTTTCCCTTTTTCCCTTATTAAAATCATTCCATTGTTCTGAAGAAAATTTTAAGGCATTTTTAGTAGTTGTAAGATTTATTTGTTGATTCCCTGACTGATTAAAAATACTGATTAAATCATCGATTGGTCTTGCCTTATCTTGATCCTTATCATACCATGATTCAAATAGTTCAATAAAAATAAATTGAGTCCATCTATAATAGTCTGGATCGCTAGTTCTAATTTCTCTAGACCAATCAAATGAAAACCCGATTTTATCTAATTGATTTCTATAGGTATTTATGTTTTCTTCAGTAGTTTTTTTTGGATGTTGGCCCGTTTGAATTGCATATTGTTCTGCTGGCAATCCAAAACTATCATAACCTTGGGGGTGTAATACATTAAATCCCTTTAATTTTTTAAATCTAGAATAGATATCAGAAGCTATATAACCTAAAGGATGACCGACGTGAAGGCCCTCTCCACTTGGATATGGAAACATATCCATTACATAGTATTTTTTCTTATCTAAATCAATTTTGGTTTTATATGTATTATTTTCTATCCAATACTTTTGCCATTTTTTTTCTATTGATTTAAAGTTATACTTCATTTACTTTGTACTACTGATATTAAACAAATTTACATTTTCTTATAAGAAAATCTTTTTAAATATTTGATTTTGTTCATTATTTTTACTGAAACTAATTGACAAACATGAATAACCAATTTGAAGAATTTCAGAAAAAGAGATTACTTACATCATATTTTTCTGTTATTATAATTATATCTGTAGTTCTATTCCTTTTTGGAATTCTGGGGCTCTCAGTAATAAGCATTAAATCAGCAAGTAATTCATTTAAAGAAAAATTGACTGTATCAATATATCTTAAAGAAAACATAAAAAATGTTGAAATAAATCAATTAAAAAATAGTTTGACAATGTCTTCCTACATAAAAAATCTAAGTTTTATTTCAAAAGATGAAGCAGCAATATTTATGAAAGAGGAATATGGAGAAGATTTTACGGATGATATAGGATACAATCCTCTGGTTAATTCTATTGATATTAATTTAAAATCTGACTATATAAATAATAGAATATTAGACAGTATTTCTAATAAAATATTAGAAAATAAATTTGTAGATGAAGTAATTTATGATAGGGATTTGATATCCATTATGAATAATAATCTTAATAAAATTGCTTTTTGGATACTTCCAGCCTCATTAATATTCACAATTATAGCTTTTTTAATCATTAATAGTTCTATAAGGCTTTCTATCTTTTCAAACAGAAATACAATAAAAACAATGCAGATGGTTGGAGCAACAAAACATTTTATTAGATATCCATTTATAATTAAAAACATTAAACTAAGCATAATAAGCTCAATTATTGCCTCCCTAGGTCTTGCAACGCTAATTATTTACCTTGATAATAGCATCTCCCTGCTAGATATGATAAATGAACTTTTATTGATTGGGTTATTTATTGTTATCTTAATACTAGGAGTGATAATTAGCTGGGTAAGTACTTTCTTTGCAACTCAAAATATATTGAATCTGAATACTGAAAAATTTAATTTCTAATATGAAAGAAAAAAAATCATCTAATAAGAAATTATTATTTACAAAAAAGAATTATTTAATTAGTTCTATTGGATTAATTTTGATTCTAGTTGGCTTTATTATTATGTCTGGTGGAGAAAGCAATGATCCTAATATTTTTAACAAAGAAATATATAATTTTAGAAGAATAAGAATTGCCCCATTACTAGTTCTGGTAGGACTGGGCATGCAAGTTTATGCAATCTTATTTTCTTCTAAAAAATAATTTAATGGATATAGTAGATGCAATAATTTTAGGTATTATTCAAGGATTAACTGAATTTCTTCCAGTATCATCAAGTGGCCATCTAGAAATTGGAAGAGAAGTATTAAATGCCGACCTATTAGCAAGTGAAAATCTACTATTTACAATAATATTACATTTTGCAACTGCCATAAGTACAATAATTGTTTTTAAAGATGATATAATGAACCTAATAAAAGGTTCTATTGCCAATTCTATTAATGGAAATCACAAATATTTATTTAAAATAATTATTTCAATGATTCCGGCAGTATTCATAGGTTTGTTTTTTGAAGAAGAAATTGAAATATTATTTACTGGCAATATAACTTTAGTAGGATCAATGCTTATAATTACAGGAATACTTTTATTATTAACTAAGTTTAGTAAAGAAAAAAGACACCAAATCTCTTATTCTCACTCATTTATAGTTGGACTTTCTCAAGCATTTGCCATTATTCCAGGGATCTCCAGATCTGGAGCTACGATTTGCACATCATTACTTCTAGGAAATAATAAAAAACAGTCTGCCAAATTTTCTTTCCTAATGGTTATTCCTTTAATATTTGGAAAAATAATTAAAGACTTATTTAGCGATAACATAGACTTTAATAATATAGACTATATGGTGTATATATTTGGGTTTTTCAGTGCATTTATAACAGGGCTCTTTGCATGTAAATTGATGTTAAAAATCGTTAAAAACAACAGCTTAAATATATTTAGTGCATATTGCATAATCCTTGGATTAATATCTATTATAATTACTTCATTCTAATGAACGGTGAAGATTTTATTTCAGGAAAATTAATTCTAATCGATAAAGAAAAGGAATGGTCATCTTTTGATGTGGTGAATAAAATTAGGAGTGCAATTAAAAAGAAATTTTCAATAAAAAAAATTAAAGTTGGACATGCAGGGACTCTTGATCCATTAGCCACAGGATTACTAGTATTATGTACAGGGAAAATGACAAAAAAAATTGACAACCTAAGCATATTAAGAAAAAGGTATTTAGGGACAATTACATTAGGAGCAACAACCCCATCATATGATTGTGAAACAGCTATTAACAACACATACCCAACTAGTCATATTACAGAAAAATTGATAAAGTCAAATATCAATAATTTTATTGGAGTTATCAGCCAAAAACCACCTATATACTCCGCAATAAAAAAAGATGGCAAAAGGCTTTACATGTATGCAAGAGCTGGAGAAAAAGTTGAAATAAACTCTAGAAAAATTGAAATATTTGACTTTAAAATTATGAAAATAGATATGCCTAATATTGATTTTGAAATATCATGTAGCAAAGGAACATATATCCGATCTATTGCTAACGATTTTGGTGAAAATCTTAACTCTGGAGCATATCTGTCGAATCTAAAAAGAACAGAAATAGGAGATTTTAAAATAACTAATGCGTCTAAAGTTGATGAGTTTATTGATAAATATTTAAACTAGTAAACAGAATTTAACAACTGCTAAAAAGGGAGGTCATCTAAATCCTCTTTATTAATATCATCAGCTGGTTCAAACGGGGTTAGTGAATCTACTCCGGGTTGTTCATCTTCTAAATTTTGATTCTGTAAAAGCTCAATTCTCCATCCTTGAAGTGAAGTGAAGTATTTAATTATTCCTTCTGGATTTTTCCATTCTCTACCTCTTAAGTTGATTCCTATTTTTACTTCTTGCCCTTCCTGAAAATCATTTAACAAATCTGTTTTATCCTGAACAAACTCAACACACAATGTCTGTGGATATTGCTCTTGAGTTACAATTACTAACTCCCTTTTTCTAAAACTATCTGTTATTTCTTGAACATTACCTACTAATTTGATTTTACCTTGAACTTCCATCTATTTTAATTTCTGATTAATATATGAACTGACAAATTTAACAATCTAAAATAAAGATTGGCAATTATTTGCAAATTAATGAATACTTTATTTTGATTTAATCTCACTATATTTAATACTCTTATTCTAAAAGAAATTATGAACAGTAATACAAATATTATTAGATGGTCTATTATTTTGGGCTCATTCCTTATAATTTCATCGATTCTTTGGAATACTTATATTTTCTTTCAAAATTTTAAAAATGAAGAAAGGATTAAAATGGAACTTTGGTCTAAAGCACAAATTGAACTGATTAACTCTAATCAAGAAAAAATATCACCACTAACATTAGATATTATAAGAAATAATATTTCTACACCAATGATTAAAGTAAATAATGATGGGAGCATTGAACATAACAATATAGAAAATTTTAATATTACAGATACAACTGCAGTCTCTAAACTAATTAAAAGATTTTCTAAAGAAAATAAACCAATAGAAATTAAATATAATGATGAATTATTGTCCGTATTATATTATGGAAATTCAACAGTTATAAATAAATTAAAATATTACCCTTTAGCACTTCTTCTAATAATTTTCCTTTTTGGATCAGTTGTTTATTTCTTTTATAAAAGCTCAAAAACAGCTACACTAAATAAATTATGGTCAGGAATGGCTAAAGAGACTGCTCATCAAATTGCTACACCATTATCTTCAATTATGGGATGGATTGAAATTCTAAAAAATAAAAATGTTGATGATAACTATATAGATGAAATTCAAAAAGATATTAAAAGACTTAATACTATTGTTGACAGATTCAGTAAAATTGGCTCTGTTCCCTCTCTAGAAAAGAAAGATATTATATCTGAAACAGAATCTACAATTGAGTATATGAAAACTAGATCTTCAAATTCAGTAAATTTTAAGTTAGTAAAACCGAAAGAGAAAATCATTACCCTGTTAAATTCACAGCTTTACAGTTGGACAATTGAAAATTTATTAAAAAATAGTATTGACTCGATGAAGGGATCAGGTGATATTACTATAGAAATAAATGAGACAAATTTATTAGTAGATGTTCTTATAATTGACACAGGAAGTGGAATTGAAAAAAGACTCCATAAAAAAATATTTGATCCCGGATACACATCGAAAACAAGAGGATGGGGTTTAGGTCTTTCGTTATCTAAAAGAATAATTGAAGATTATCATAAAGGATCAATAGTGGTAGTTTCTTCAACAATTGGTAAAGGAACAACAATAAAAATTCAATTAAAGAGAACTGTAAGCTAAAGCAATTTTTTCTGAAGTGGATATAAACTCATCCTTATCCAATTTTACCTTATTTATAAATGTTACATCTTTAATTGCTGTAATTGGAATTAAATGAACATGAACATGAGGGACCTCCAGTCCTACAATAGATAAAGCTACCTTTTCGCAAGGAATAGTTTTCTTTATAGCTAGCGCCACATCTCTAGAAAACCCTATTAATTCTTTAAATAGTAAAGGATCTAGATCTAGAAAATCATCAACTTCTTTTTTAGGAATACAAAGAGTATGTCCTCTTGTATTAGGGTTTATATCTAGGAAGGCTAGGAACTTTTCATTTTCAGCAACCTTAAATGAGGGAATATCACCAGAAATAATTTTTGAAAATATCGAAGACATTTATCTTGAAATTTTTAGAATTTTAAATTTTAATGTTCCACTTGGCACATCTATTTCAGCTATATCACCAACTGACTTACCTAATAAACCTTTTCCTATTGGTGAATTTACAGATATCTTTCCAGAAGATAAATCTGCCTCACCATCTGCTACAATCATGTAATCTATTTCCATATTATTAGACATATTTTTGATTTTAACTTTTGATAAAACTAAAACTTTAGAAGTATCTAGCTGAGATTCATCAATTAATCTAGCGCCGGCTAAAGTTTCTTCTAATTTTGATATTTTCATTTCTAACATCCCCTGAGCTTCCTTTGCGGCATCATATTCAGCATTTTCACTTAAATCTCCCTTATCTCTTGCCTCAGCAATTGCATTAGAAATCTTAGGCCTTTCAATATCCTTTAATGTATTGAGCTCTTGTCTTAATTTTTTTAGCCCTTCTTCAGTATAATATGAGATGTTACTCATGATCTATATTTTAATGCTATTACCTACTTATATTAAAAAAATCTCGTTCACACGAGATTATATCAAATATACAAAATATTTATTTCAATATATTTTTATTGTAATTTCGCAAAATGAAGCAACTGCTATTTTTATGTATCATTATATGTACATTTTTAACATGCTCTGATTCTGATTCTGACCCAAACTGCAATTTCCTGTTTGATACAAAAGTTGCACATGAGTTAAATATGAATCTACCGCAATACAATGATTTGAATTTCATTAGCAACTCAGTATATATTCCAAATATTGGTAATGGCGGCGTAATAGTAACAAACTCTGGCACAGGTTTTTTAGCCTGGGATGCTGCTGATCCAAATCACACTTTTAGCCAATGCTCTATTTTATCCATTGAAGGACTAGAAGCTTCATGCAGTTGCCCTGATGAAAATAAATATAGCTTAATAACAGGTCAATCCCTAGAGACTCAATTAAACTGTGCTTTAAAAACATACAGAGTAGATCAAGTTGGAAGTAACCTGCTTATTACTAGTTTCTAAAACTTAAAAGTAATTCCTAACAAATAATTTCGTGTAGCTTGAGGATAATATCCAACTCCTTCATATGTTACTGCCTGATTAGGGTCAGTCA
>JAAZXZ010000015.1 GCA_014239895.1 Flavobacteriaceae bacterium | reverse complement strand
GTATTTATCTTGACCTAAGCTTTCCCCTTCTATTGCTGCAATTGCTAAATCAGTAGTCATGGTATTTCCAAATGGTGTTTCATTTATCATATCAAAACCATCATTTTTTTCCATTAGATCTTTTGTTAAATAAGGAAAACTGCTATCATCTTTTCCTTTAAAAAGTTTTTCAAAATTATTGTTGTCTTCTCTCTTTAAATCATAATTTTCAATATTATATAATAACTCCCAATCATTTATATACCTTGATATGTTTTCAGGTTGATTAAATATTTTAACCCAATCTGGCAATTCATCCATATAATAAGAGCTAGTAATCCATTCTCCTTTATTTTTACCATAAAACCAGTAGGCTGCATTTGCATTTTTTCCTCCCATGAATATTGCACCTCTATCCTTAACAGAAATAGCTATTGTTTTAGACTTCATTTTATTATGAATTCTATTTTGATCTGAAAATGAGTTTACTAACATGTTGTTAGGAGATTTCTTTCCATAATATGCGTTTCCCCCAATATTTTCATAGCTTAAATCTGTTGCGCAATATATTTCCTTTTTAATATTTCTATCGTACCAGTTATTTCCTACAATTCCATGAATACTAGGGGTTGAACCAGTAGCAATAGACGAATGACCTGGGCCTGTTACAGTAGGCACATAATTGAAATGATTATTTGTACAATTAAACCCTTGATTAATTAGCCTATTAAACCCATCATCGGAAAATTTATTACTTAATCTTGTTAAATAATCATATCTCATCTGATCAACAACGACACTAACAATAATTTTTGGTTTTGAACTATTATTATCTAAAAAATTAGATTGACAATTGAATAAAAGACAGAGGCATATTATATAAAAAAATCTAAACATTTTTTTTAATTAATTTTGACTAAAATTAGATGTTAAATGCGATAAAAAATAATTTGTTGTAAATTATATTCTAATTTATTTAATAAATGAAATATTCTAGATGAATTTTTTTCACAACATAGGTTTATATTTTATAATGTTAAAGAAAATGTTTTACAAACCAACCAAGTGGTCGGTTATGAAACAGCTTATAATAAAAGACACTGAAGATACTGTAGTTAATTCTCTAGGAATTATTTCATTTGTTTCCTTTTTTATTGGAGGAGTTATCACCATTCAAATGGCACTTAACATGACTGGCTCATTATATCCAAAATATCTTATTGGATTTGCAACAAGAGAAATTATTATATTAGAATTTGCGCCTACTATAATTTCAATAATTATGGCTGGAAAAGTTGGATCTTTCATAACATCTAGTATTGGATCCATGAGAGTGACTGAGCAAATAGATGCTCTAGAAGTAATGGGTGTAAATTCTATAAACTATCTTGTTTTTCCAAAGGTTATAGCAATGTTATTATATCCTTTTCTAATATCAATCGCTATGTTTTTAGGAATACTAGGTGGAATGGCTGCATGTATTTATGGTGGATACAGCACAGTAGATAATTTTATTACTGGAATTCAAACAGAATTTATACCGTTCCATATGACATATGCATTTATAAAAACATTTGTTTTTGGTTTAATTATTGCAACTGTTCCATCATTTCATGGATATTATATGAAAGGAGGGGCCTTAGAAGTTGGAAAAGCTAGCACAACCTCTTTTATATGGACATGTGTATGCATTATAGTACTAAATTATATTTTAACTCAAATGCTTTTAGGATAATGATAGAAATTAAAAATTTACAGAAGTCATTTGATGGAATAAAAGTTCTAAATGCAATATCTGCAACATTTGAAAAAGGAAAAACTAGTCTTGTTATAGGTGAAAGTGGATCCGGAAAAACAGTTTTGTTAAAATGTCTATTAGGATTGCATAATTATGATAAAGGAGAAATTATATTTGATAAGATTAATTATAAAAATATTTCTGATAAAGAAAAAATAGGTCTCAAATCAAAAATTGGTACTGTATTTCAAGGAAGTGCATTATTTGATTCAATGAACATAGAAGAAAATGTAATGCTTCCTTTGAAAATGTTCAATAATTATAGTAATGATGAAATGTTAGATAGGGTAAACCAAGTTTTGAAAAGAGTTAACCTTGAAAATACAAATAAAAAAATGCCTAGTGAAGCATCTGGAGGTATGCAAAAGAGAGTTGCAATAGCCAGAGCAATTGTAAATAATCCTAAATTTTTATTTTGCGATGAACCAAACTCTGGATTAGATCCTAATACAGCCATTATTATTGATAATTTAATTAAAGAAATCACTGATGAGTACAAAATCGTTACAATTATAAACTCTCATGACATGAATTCTGTTATGGAAATTGGTGAAAAAATAATTTTTTTAAAAGAAGGAAACAAAGAATGGGAAGGAAGTAAACACACTATTTTTAAAACTGACAATAAATCAGTAACTAACTTTGTATATTCTTCAAATTTATATAAAAAAGTAAGAGAAATGTATATAAAAAATAGTTAGACTATTCTATTTCTTTCAGACCCGTTAAAGATGAAGAACTTCTAATTTTATTTCCTAAACCATCAACCATTTTAATATTATATTTTCTACATACTGCTGATTCTGGAACTTCTGAGGTAGCTCTATCTCCGCCATTTGCAAAAATATCAGGTTTTAATTCTTCTAAAGATCTACAAACTGATTTGTCATTGTCAATTGAAAGAAATACATCATCAACAATTCTAAGAGATTTAACAATTCTAACCCTATCTAATTCATCCATGAATGGTTTGCCTTTTTTCAAAGTACACTGATGGTTATTGTTAACTATAACAATTAATCTGTTGCCAAGTTTTTTTGCAAGTTCTAAATATTCAAGATGCCCAACATGAATAGGGTCAAAATAGCC
>JAAZXZ010000016.1 GCA_014239895.1 Flavobacteriaceae bacterium | reverse complement strand
TTTTGGGTCTGGAGAAATCCACCAGAACAAGCTGAAATTATAGAGCAGGAAAATCAGCAGACTGAAATAGAGGAAAACTCAAAAGATAAAGAAAATATTAATGAAAATTTTTCTATAGAAGACATTAAGAATGATCTATTTGTTGGTATAGATAAAGATAATTCAGATTACGTTACTAAAATTAAAAACAATTTTTTTGATATTGAGTTTTCAAAAAAAGGAGGTCAGATCTCTCAGCTTGCATTGAATAAATTTATTGATCACAATGGGTCTCCTATCTTCTTAATAAAGAATGGAAATTCGACTTTTAATATTGATTTTAAAACTTTTAATAACAGAGTAATAAGTACAAAGAATCAAGATTTTATTTCCCATGTCTATAGTGATGGTAATAATGATATTGTTTCAATGAAATTGACTGTTTCTGATGAAAAATATTTAGAATATTCATATGTTATAAAACCAGATGAATATGTTATTGATATAAGTATGAAATCTAGAGGATTTACTGATATTGTAAATCATGATGAGAATTATATTTTTTCATGGGAATTAAATGGAATTAGAAATTCTAAGAGTATAACTTATGAGAACAGATATACAAGATTAACATATTATCATAATAGTAATAAAATTGATAAATTATCTCAAATGGGAGATGATGAAGATGAAGTAGCTGATATTAATTGGATTTCATTTAGACAGCATTTTTTTAGTTCAATTCTCATCCCTTCCAATAAGACTTTTAAGTCTGCTAAAATTAGTTCTAGGGATTTAGTTGAAGATGAAGCAATAGATACATTATATACAAAGCAGTATATGGCACAAATCCCATTTTCATTTAACAATAATGAATTTAATGAATCCTTTAGAATCTACTTTGGACCAACGGACAGCAAAGTGTTTAAAAAATATGATTTGGATTTAGATGAAAGTATCCCTTTTGGTTGGGGGATATTTGGATTTATTAATAAATCTATTTTTGTTCCACTATTTAGATGGCTTAGTTCAATCTTCCCATATGGACTGGCAATTATTTTCATGACTATTCTTGTTAGGCTTGCTTTAGCACCAGTGCTTTATAAATCTTATTTATCTCAAGCTAAAATGAAAATTTTAAAACCTGATGTAGAACAACTAAATAAACAGTTCAAGGATAACGCAATGAAAAGGCAACAGGAGATGATGTCTTTATACAGCAAGGCTGGAGCAAGTCCAATGAGTGGTTGCTTACCTGCAGTATTGCAAATACCTGTATTTTATGCATTATTCATGTTTTTTCCATCAGCATTTGATTTGCGCCAAAAGAGTTTCCTTTGGGCGGAAGATTTATCAGCGTATGATAGTATTATAGAATTGCCATTTAGGATATGGGGATATGGGGATCATGTTAGTCTATTCCCAATATTGGCAGCAGTATCTATATTCTTTTATATGCAAATGACAATGGGTCAACAGACTGCATCCCAACCACCACCTCAGGAGGGTATGCCAGATATGACTAAAATGATGAAATATATGATGTATGTATCTCCCATTTTTATGTTAATTTTCTTTAATAATTATGCAAGTGGGTTAAGTTTATATTATTTTATTTCAAATATTTTATCAATTAGTATAATGTTTGTTATTAAAAATTATATTCTAGATGAGGCAAAAATTCGGGAAAAAATTCAG
>JAAZXZ010000181.1 GCA_014239895.1 Flavobacteriaceae bacterium | reverse complement strand
TGTCTAATTCAATTAATTTTTGATACTGAATTATAGCATTGTCCCAGTCTTTTATGAAACCATAACAATCTCCTAGTTTTTTTATTAATATCTCATTATTTGGGTTTTCTTTTATTGAATTTATAATAGTTTTTTCAGCAACCATATACTGCTTATTATCAATTAAAGAATCTATGTAATGTTGTTGTGTCTGAAAATTAAATATTAGTAAAAAAAATAATAAAATATTATAAAAGCTCATTTGAATTATATTAAACTAACTGTTTAGCATATGCCATAATTTTTCTTTTAACTCTGATATTCCTTGATTAGCCAATGACGAAATAAAAATATAATCAACATCAAGCTGTTTTTCTAACTCTATTGAAATATCCTTACTTAATTCTTCATCTAGTAAGTCAGATTTCGTAACAGCTATTAATCTATCTTTATCTAACATTTCTGGATTGTATTTCTTTAATTCGTTCAAGAGAATTCTATATCTATTATTAATGTCATCTGAGTCGGATGGAATTAAAAAAAGTAAAATAGAATTTCTTTCAATATGTCTTAAAAAATAGTGGCCAAGACCTTTGCCTTCTGCAGCTCCCTCAATAATTCCAGGTATATCAGCCATTACAAATGTTTGGTAATCCTTGTACTTTACAATTCCTAAATTAGGCTTTAAAGTAGTAAACTCATAGTCCCCAATTTTTGGTTTAGCATCAGTAATTACAGATAACAAAGTTGATTTTCCGGCATTAGGAAACCCAACTAAACCAACATCTGCTAATATTTTCAACTCTAATGTAACTTGTTTTTCTTCATTAGGATTTCCTGGTTGAGCATATCTTGGAGTTTGATTAGTTGAAGACTTAAAATGCCAATTTCCTCTACCTCCTTTTCCTCCATGACATATAATTTTTGTATCACCGTCATTAGTGAGTTCAAATATTTTTTTCTGAGTTTTTGAGTCTTTAACAACAGTGCCTAGCGGAACATCTATATAAATATCAGTTCCATCAGAACCTGTGCTTCTACTCTTTCCGCCGTCATTTCCAAGTTCAGCTTTAAAATGTCTTTTAAATTTTAAATGATATAAAGTCCAATAATTTGGATTAGCTCTAATAATTATATGGCCTCCTCTACCTCCATCTCCACCGTCTGGTCCCCCTTTAGCAACATATTTTTCACGTCTTAGATGAACTGACCCTTTACCTCCTTTTCCTGAAGTAACATTTATTTTTACATAATCAACAAAATTACCTTCTGTCATAGCAATATTATTTTCTATTTAAAATTAGCCAGTTATAGAGAATCTATTACTTTTTTTAATCTTATAAATATCTCATCTATTTGACCCTCACCATTAATTCCATAATACCTGTCCTTCTCTTGATAATATTCTTTTAAGATTGCTGTTTTTCTGTAATATTCATTTATTCTGTTTTTTACAATAGATTCATCAGAATCATCAGCTCTTCCACTAGTTTCTCCTCTTTTTATTAATCTTGAAATAAGTATATTATCTTCAACTTCAAGTGCTATCATTGCTGATATCATTGTATTATTTGAAGCCATTAACTTATCTAAGGCTATTGCTTGACTAGTAGTTCTAGGAAATCCGTCGAATATAAAACCATTACAGTCTAAATTACTTATAACAACTTTATTAAACATTTCAATTGTCACTTCATCAGGAACCAATTCTCCTTTATCCATATACTCTTTAGCAAGAACTCCTAAGGAGGTGTTATTTTTAATATTGTATCTAAAAACATCACCAGTTGAAATATGAAATAAATTATAAGAATCTTTAATTATCTCTGCCTGAGTTCCTTTTCCTGCCCCTGGAGGTCCAAATAAAACTATATTTTTCATTAATAATATATTTCTTGTTATGAAGATAATTTATTAAAACAAATATAATCAAATCAATAGGTTAATTTCTAATTGATTAAATATTAAAATGTATTTTTGCGTTAGTTAAATTTAATCAATTATGCAGTACTTCTCTACTAATTTTAAGCTTGGTATCTTAGGTGGAGGTCAGCTTGGGAAAATGCTGCTTTCAGAATGTGCAAAATTTGATATATATACAATTGTACTTGATCCCAGTAAAGATGCACCATGTAGTAATTTAGCTTCAGAATTTTTTGTAGGGAATTTAATGGATTATGATACTGTTTTAAATTTTGGCAAGAAGGCAGATATTATAACTATTGAAATTGAAAATGTAAATGCTGATGCATTAGAAAAATTAGAATATTTAGGTAAAAAAGTTTATCCTTCTTCAAAAAATATTAAAACAATTCAAAATAAAGGACTGCAAAAGCTTTTTTATAAAGAAAATAACCTTCCTACTTCTGATTTTAAAATTCATGCAAGCTTAAAATCGATTGAAGAAGATTTGCTAGCAAATAAATTAACTTATCCTTTTATTTGGAAAAGCGCCCAATTTGGATATGATGGAAAAGGTGTTAAAGTTGTAGAGAACAATGATCAACTTAAAAAGCTCCCAAATTTAGAGTGTATAGTTGAAGAAAAAATTAAAATACAAAAAGAGCTTTCTATAATTGTTTCTAGGAATGAGTCAAATGAAGAATCAAATTTTCCAATTGTTGAAATGGAATTTAATCAGCAATCCAATCTAGTAGAGCAAGTGATTTGTCCAGCAAATATTACCCAGTCAATCCGGGAAACTGCATTTAAAATCGCGACAAAATTATCTAGATCACTTAATAATATTGGTCTATTAGCAATAGAAATGTTTTTAACTCAAGACAATAAAATTTTAATTAATGAAATTGCACCAAGACCACATAATTCTGGTCATCACACAATAGAGTGTTGCCATACTTCTCAGTTTGAGCAACATCTAAGAAGTATTCTTAATCTACCTCTAGGGGACACCTCTATTAAAATTCCAGGAATTATGTTAAATTTGGTAGGTGAAAACAAAGTTGAAGGAGATGTTGTATATGAAAATATCGAAGAGGTAATGAAATTACCAGGAGTTGCGCTTCACATATATGGAAAAAGAAAATCTAGATTAAATAGAAAAATGGGGCATATAACGATTGCAAATAAAAATATAAATGATGCAATTGAAATATCTAAGAAAATAAAAAAAATAATAAAAGTAACTGCAAAATAATATGCTAGAAGTTGGAATTATAATGGGAAGTAAAAGTGATCTCCCAGTCATGCAAAATGCTATAGATATTCTAAATGAATTTGGAATAAATTCAGAAGTAGAAATTGTATCAGCACACAGAACTCCTGAAAAGATGTTTAAATACGCACAAAATGCTAAGAATAAAGGGATTAAAGTGATTATTGCTGGCGCTGGTGGCGCAGCACATCTGCCTGGAATGATTGCTTCAATAACTACTCTTCCAGTTATAGGTGTGCCCATTAAATCTAGAAATTCAATAGATGGGTGGGATTCAATTCTTTCAATCCTGCAAATGCCTGATGGCGTTCCCGTAGGGACTGTAGCCCTTAATGGCTCAAAAAATGCAGGCATCCTTGCTGCACAAATAATAGCAACTAATAATGATGAATTAAATCAAAAAATTGAAGACTATAAAAAAGAACTTGAAAATAAAGTAATTTCTTCAAACAAAGATTTAAAATAACAATAGCAATACCCATAAAATTGGAACTCCCTCAGCCCAAAATGATGAGTAAAATTTTGATTGTCCTTTTTTCTAGCTTATTAGCCTATAATCTTATTTAATAATTAATGTCAGATATTATTATAAAAATATGATTATTTAAGTACTTTTACATCCATTAATTCATCATTAAAATGAATACTGAATCTTTTCTAATACGACATATTGGTCCACGAGATGAAGATATCAAAAAAATGCTTAAAGTAGTCAAGGCCAATTCTCTTGATGAACTTATTGATGAAACCCTTCCCAATGACATAAAATTAAAAGAATCTATAAAATTAGACGAGCAGTTAAGTGAGTCTGAATATTTAACGCATCTTAAAAAAGTATCAGCATTAAATAAAGTTTTTAAATCCTATATAGGGCTAGGATATAATAGATCGTATTTGCCTGCTGTTATCCAAAGGAATATTTTAGAAAACCCAGGATGGTATACAGCATATACTCCATATCAAGCAGAAATATCACAAGGAAGAATGGAGGCATTACTTAATTTCCAGACTATGATAACTGATTTAACAGGAATGGAAATTTCTAATGCATCATTATTAGATGAAAGTACTGCGGCAGCTGAAGCAATGAGCCTATTATATGCTGTAAGGGATAGAGATCAGAAAAATAATAATGTATCTAAGTTCTTTATTTCAAAAGATATTTTTCCTCAGACCCTTTCCGTATTAAAGACAAGGTCAAAGCCAATTGGAATTGAATTAGTTGTTGGTAATTCTGAAGATTTTGACTTTGATTCTACATTTTTTGGTGCATTAATTCAATACCCTGGAGCATCTGGAGAAATAAAAAACATTAATTCATTTATTTCTAAATGTATTTCAAATAATATCAAAACTGCAGTTGCAGCTGATATATTAAGTCTTGTCCTTCTGGAATCACCTGGAAAAATTGGAGCAGATGTTGTAATTGGAACAACTCAAAGATTTGGAATACCCCTGGGGTATGGCGGACCACATGCAGGATATTTTGCAACTAAGGAGGCTTATAAAAGAAATATACCTGGAAGAATTATTGGTGTTTCAATTGATGCTGACGGAGATAAAGCTCTTAGAATGGCACTGCAGACAAGAGAACAGCATATAAAAAGAGATAAGGCCACATCAAACATATGTACTGCTCAAGTTCTTCTAGCAGTTATGGCTGGCATGTATGCAGTATATCACGGGCCTGAAGGACTTAAAGAAATTGCTAATAAAGTTCATTTTAATGCTGTGACACTAGCAAAAAAACTAGAATCCTTAGGATTAAATCAGCTTAATTCATCGTTTTTTGATACTATAAGAATTGAAGCTAATAGGAATGATATAGAAAAAGAAGCTGAAGAAAAAGAGATAAATTTCTATTTTCCAACTGAAAATATAGTTTCAATAACTGTAAATGAAACAACTACTGAAGATGATCTAAATGATATAATTTCAGTTTTTTCAAAGATAACAACAAAAACAATTACCAAATTAGATAAAATTAAACAAGAGAATAATATTAGTAAATCATTTATTAGAAAAACTAAATTTTTGGCAAATTCTGTATTTAATTCATATCATTCAGAAACTGAGTTAATGAGATACATAAAATCGCTAGAAAATAAGGATTTATCCCTTACTAGGTCTATGATATCATTAGGATCATGTACCATGAAATTAAATGCAGCCGCTGAAATGCTTCCATTAAGTTGGAATCGTTGGGGAAATATTCATCCATTTGCGCCAAAATCTCAAACAGAAGGATTTAATTATGTATTAAAAAAGCTTGAAAATCAGCTTAAAGAAATTACAGGATTTTCTGCAGCATCATTACAGCCTAATTCTGGTGCTCAAGGTGAGTATGCAGGATTAATGGTAATTAAAGCATTTCATAAAAGCAAAGGAAATAATAATAGAAATATATGTTTAATACCTTCATCAGCACATGGAACCAATCCAGCAAGTGCAGTAATGGCAGGAATGAAAGTAATAGTGGTTAAATCAGATGAAAAAGGAAATATCGATATAGACGATTTAAATGCAAAAGCTATTGAGAATAAAGAAAATTTAGCTGCCTTGATGATTACTTATCCTTCAACCCATGGAGTTTTTGAATCAAACATAATTGAAATAACAAATATTATTCATGATAATGGAGGTCAAGTATATATGGATGGAGCGAATATGAATGCTCAAGTTGGTATAACAAATCCAAAAATAATTGGAGCAGATGTTTGTCATCTTAATCTGCATAAGACTTTTGCAATTCCACACGGAGGTGGTGGTCCTGGTGTTGGGCCTATATGTGTGGCTGAGCATCTAGCTCAATTCCTCCCTTCTAACCCTATTATTAATGTAGGGGGGTCAAATGCCATTAGTGCTATTTCAGCTGCTCCTTATGGCTCAGCATTAGCATGTCTAATATCATATGGATATATATCAATGCTAGGAGCAAAAGGACTGACTAAGGCTACAAAAGTTGCAATTTTAAATGCAAATTATATAAAGGAACGATTATCAAAAAAATATGAAATTCTATATTCTGGAGAATTTGGAAGAGCGGCACATGAAATGATAATTGATTGCAGACCATTTAAAGAATATGGCATAGATATTAGTGATATTGCTAAAAGATTAATTGACTATGGATTTCATGCTCCAACCGTCTCATTCCCTGTTGTCGGAACATTGATGATTGAACCAACAGAAAGTGAAAGCAAGAATGAATTGGATAGATTCTGTGATGCTATGTTATTAATTAGAGAAGAAATCTCTAATTGTTCAGAAAATGATGAAAATAATATTCTAAAAAATGCGCCTCATACACTTTCAATGGTTACATCAGATAATTGGAATTATAAGTATTCAAGAGAACAAGCTGCATTCCCAATTAAATATTTAAAAGAAAATAAATTCTGGCCATCAGTTAGAAGAGTAGACGATGCACACGGAGATAGAAATTTAATATGTAATTGCATTTCAATAGAAGAATATAGCAGTTAATATTTTAATTAATTATTAATATTTAATAAGTTTAACATAGAAACTAATTGACAATTAAAAAATGGGACTAAAAATAATAGGTAGTGGGAGTTGTGTCCCAGAAATTGTTCAAGACAATTCTAAATTTATAAAAAGTTCATTTTATAATTCAGATGGCACTAAAGTTGATTTACCTAACTCCGAGATCATTGAGAAATTTAAAAAAATTACTGGAATCAATGAAAGAAGATATGCAAATAAAGATTTAAATGCATCTGATCTTGGATTTATTGCTGCAAAAAATGCTATTGAGAATGCCAATATTGACCCTGAAACTATCGATTATATTATCCTTGCTCACAACTTTGGAGATGTAAAATATAAGTCAGATGAAATAGATGTTTTCCCTGGATTAGCAGTAAGAATTAAAAATTTATTAAAAATTAAAAATCCTCAATGTGTAGCCTATGATATTTTGTTTGGATGTCCAGGATGGCTTGAGGCAGTTATTCAAGCAAAAAGTTTTATAAAATCGGGTATGGCAAAGCGTTGTCTAGCTATAGGAGCTGATACTTTATCAAGAGTAGTTGATGAATACGATCGAGATACAATGATCTTTGCAGATGGTGCTGGAGCAACTATTATAGAAGATTCCGATGAGGAAGGCGGAATTTTATCTCATAAAACTGAGTCATATACAGTTGATGAGCTATATTATCTGTTTTATGGGAAATCAAACAATAAAAATTTAAATAATAATACCAGATATATAAAGATGAATGGCAGAAAAGTTTATGAATTTGCTCTAACAACTGTTCCAAATGCAATTAAAATGTGTATTGAAGAAGCTGGAATTAAAATATCTGATGTAAAAAAAATATTACTCCATCAGGCTAATGCAAAAATGGATACTGCTATGGGCAAAGGGTTATATAAACTATATGACATGGAATTTGACGAAGATATTATGCCTTTAACTGTTAAATATTTTGGCAATAGTTCTGTTGCAACTATTCCTACAATGTTTGATTTAATCCGAAGAAAAAAATTAGACAACCATGTTTTTAATTCTGGTGATATTATAATTTTTGCTAGTGTAGGGGCTGGCATGCATATTAATGCAATGGTTTATCAATATTAAAATTGATAAATGTATAATGACAATTTCCCATATAAAAGATTTAATATAACACTTGATTTCTTACAAAAACATATAGAAAAAAATAAATTAATTCTAGATCTAGGTGTAGAAAACCCCTTTTCATTATTAATTAGAGATAGTGGCTATAAAGTAAATAATACTTCTGGGGAAGACCTTGACATCGATAGGTCTAGCATTATAAATTCAAATGCTGAAGTAATAACTGCTTTTGAAATTTTTGAGCATTTACTTAACCCCTACAATGTTCTTAAAGATATTAAAGCAAAACAACTAGTAGCAAGTATTCCATTAAGGTTATGGTTTGCAAGTGCATATAAAAACAATAATGATGAAAGAGATAGGCATTTTCACGAATTTGAAGATTGGCAATTTAATTGGCTCCTTAATAAAACAGGATGGAAAATTATAGATTCCAAAAAATTTACAAATCCTGTAAAAAAAATAGGTGTTAGGCCATTCCTTAGATTGTTTGCTCCAAGATATTATTTAGTATATGCAGAAAAAATATAATACATTATATGAATATTTATATTATAATACCTGTATTTAATGAAGAAAAATATCTGCAGGAATCTATAGACTCCATAGTAAAACAGACATTGCTTCCAAAAATACTTTTACTTGTAAATGATAGTTCAACTGATAATTCAGAAAAAATCCTAAAAAAATATTCTAATGAATTTTCGTGGATTAAATACATAAACATAAAATCAAAGCAAGAACATGTTCCTGGAGAAAAAGTGATTAGGACTTTTTATAAAGGGCTTGAAAAGCTTGATTCAAATTATGATGTAATATGTAAATTTGACTCTGATATTATATTACCTGAAAATTATCTTGAATCAATTATAAATATATTCAATGGAGACTCAAAAGTCGGAATAGCTGGAGGAAATCTATACATAAAGAAAAAAAACAATTGGGTATATGAAAAAATCTCATCAAAGAATCATGTTAGAGGTCCAATTAAATCCTATAGAAAAAAATGCTTTGAAGATATTCAAGGATTAAGAAAATCAATAGGTTGGGACACAGTAGATGTATTAATTGCACAATATCATGGCTGGAAAATAAAAGCAGATAAATCGTTAATTGTTAAACATCTAAAACCTACAGGTGCAAATTATACTTATAATTCTAAATTTCTTCAAGGAGAGGCTTTGTATAAGATGAGATTTGGAATTATATTAAGTATAATTTCTGTATTAAAAACCTCGATTAATACAGGTAGGTTTTTAATCATATTTTTTGCAAAGATTGGATATATTAATGCACTTTTTAAAAGAAAAGAAAAAATTGTTACAAAGGAACAAGGTAAATTTATTAGAAAACATAGATGGAAAAGAGCTCTTTCTAATTTCTTAAATAGGTAGGTTATCTAAATCTACATTACCTCCAGAAATAACCACTCCTACTTTTTTATTTTTGTAAAGTTCTTTTTTAGCAATCAATCCAGCTAATGCTACAGCGCTAGATGGTTCAATCACAACATTTAATTTTTCAATAAAAATTTTCATAGCATTTATAATCTCATCTTCCTTTACACAAATAATTTTACTTATTAATTTTTTAATTATTGGAAAATTAATATCACCCAGATTTGTCCTTAGTCCATCAGCAATTGTGTTTGTGCTAGCATTATATTCAATCTTTCCACTCTTTAATGACCTATAGGCATCATCTACTTGTTTGGGCTCTACTCCTATTACCTCACATTTATTTGATAAAATATCTGAAGCTATAGCGATCCCTGAAATTAATCCTCCTCCTCCAATAGGTGCTAAAATGTAATCTAAATCTGGATGTTCTTCTAATAGTTCTGTTCCAATAGTTGAATTCCCCAATATTACATCAATATCATTAGATGGATGAATAAAATGTAAATCATTTTCTAATAAAATGTTAGAAGTTGTTTCTTCTCTAGCTTCAAGAGTTGATTTGCATTCAATCAAATTGATGTCATATTTCAAAACAGAGTTTTTCTTAATTCTTGGAGCATTTTCTGGCATAACTATATAAGCATTTATGTTTTGCAAATTGGATGCACATGCTAGACCCTGAGCAAAATTTCCTGAGGAATGTGTTATAACCCCTTTTTCTTTAGATTTTTTCGAAAGAGATTTAAGTGCATTTGAAGCTGCTCTTATTTTAAAAGAGCCTGTTTTCTGAAAATTCTCACACTTAAAATAAACGTTACAGTTGCATAAATTATTAATAAAATCAAATTGCAAAACAGGTGTTCTATTTATAAACGGCTTAATATGCTTGTGAATTTCTAATAATAAATCTTTAGAAAATTCCATGAAATTTATTATTGATTTTTTTTAAGATAATTTAAAGATGCATCAGAAAGTTTTTTAATTCCTTTTAAATAATCTCCACCTGCAGTTGCATAGAATGGCTGTCCGCCTCCATTAGCCTTAACATGTTTTGATAATTCACTAATTACTTTACGTGCATCATACTTTTTGCTATTTGCAAGATCTTTTGAAATATAGCAGCTTATATATACTTTAGAATTAAATTCAGAAATTAGAATAATAAATAAATTATCTAATTCATTCCCAAGAGTAAAAATTAAATCTTTCATTGCTGATGGACTTAAAGAAACGTTTTTTGAAATAAACCTAATTCCTTTCTTTTCTTTTATTTCAGATTTAATCGAATCACTTATTGAATTAGTTTTTTCTTTAATAAATTGATCTCTTTCTTTCTTTAGTCTACTATTTTCATCCATTAACTCAGCAATAGATTTGACAATATCTCCCGAATTATTTAATAATTTTTTTGTTTTATTATACTCACTTTCTTTATCTGTAAAATATTCTTTTACTGAATCAAATGTAATGGCTTCAATTCTTCTTATTCCTGAAGCTATAGCCCCCTCAGATTTTATCTTAAACTGCCATATATCAGAAGTATTTTTTACATGAGTTCCTCCACAAAGCTCATATGAGCTTCCAAATTTAATCGTCCTTACTGTATCTCCATATTTTTCATCAAATAAAGCAATTGCACCATCAGAAATAGCTTTATCAATTGGAACATTTCTATTTTCTTCCAAATCTAATTTTCCTTCAATTCTTGCATTAACAAAATTCTCTATTTCAGTTAACTGGTCCATATTTACTTTAGAGAAATGTGAAAAATCAAAACGCAAATGATCAGAACTTACTCTACTACCCTTTTGCTGAACATGATCTCCTAAAACTTCTCTTAAAGCTTGATGAAGAAGATGCGTTCCAGTATGATTACACTGGGTTCTAAACCTTTGCTTTTTATCTACTACTGCATTAAATGTCTCTGATATATTTTTTGGTAAGTTTTTTGTTATATGAACAGATAGATTCCCCTCTCTAATGGTGTCAGTTATATATATAATATCTCCATTGGGAGACTCTAAATAGCCTTTGTCTCCAACTTGACCTCCTGATTCAGCATAAAAAGGTGTTAAATTAAATACTAATTGATACAATTCTCCATCTTTAGAAGAAATTACTTTTCTATATTTAACTAATTTTACCTTAGATTCTAGAGAATCATATCCTATAAACTCTTGTACTGGATCATTAATCAAAACTACCCAATCATCAACTGATTTTTGACTTGCAGCTCTTGATCTATTTTTTTGATTCTCCAATTCCTTTTCAAATCCTTTTATATCAAGTTTAAACCCTTTTTCATTTAATATTAAACAAGTTAAATCAACAGGAAATCCAAATGTGTCATAGAGTTCAAAAGCTTTTTTTCCAGAAATTATCTTTTTCTTACTTGAAGTGATTATTTGATCTAAAAGTACCAGTCCTTGATCTAAGGTCTTTAAAAAAGAACTCTCCTCTTCTTTTATTACATTTTCTATTAGTTTTCTTTGTGATTTTATTTCTGGATATGCCCTTCCCATATTTTTAACTAGAACACCAACTAATCTATATATAAAAGGCTCCTTTTTGTTTAAAAAAGTAAAAGCATATCTAATAGCTCTCCTTAAAATACGTCTTATAACATATCCGGCTCCAGTATTGCCGGGAAGTTGACCGTCAGATATTGAGAAAGAAACTGCTCTTAAATGATCAGATATAACGCGCATGGCTACATCTGTATCATTTTCTCTACCATAATCCAATGCAGTAATAGCTTCAATTTCTCTAATGATAGGTGTAAAAATATCTGTTGAATAATTAGAATCTACTCCCTGAATAGCCATGCATAATCTCTCAAACCCCATTCCAGTATCAATGTGTTTTTTAGGTAAATTGACTAATTTACCATTTGCCTTCCTATTGTACTGAATAAATACCAAATTCCACAATTCAACAACCTTTGGATGATCTTTATTTACCAAATCTCTTCCAGGCGCACTTTTCTTCTCTTTTTCACTCCTTAAATCAATATGAATTTCACTACATGGACCGCAAGGACCTTGATCTCCCATTTCCCAGAAATTATCCTTCTTTCCGAAATTTAATATTCTTTCTTTAGGAAGTATTTTTTTCCATATATCATATGCTTCTGTATCTAAAGGAATATTGTCTTTGTTAGATCCACAAAATATTGTTATATATAGATCATCTGGGTTAATTTTATAAACTTTTGTTAATAATTCCCAAGACCATTCAATAGCTTCTTTCTTAAAATAATCTCCAAAGCTCCAATTACCAAGCATCTCAAAAAACGTGTGATGGTAAGTATCTATTCCAACTTCTTCTAAATCATTATGTTTCCCTGATACCCGAAGACATTTTTGACTATTAGCAATTCTCTTACTTTTAGGGTTAGATTCTCCTAGAAAAAACTCCTTAAATGGCGCCATTCCTGAGTTAACAAACATTAAACTAGGATCATTTTTGGAAACAATGGGTGCAGAAGAATGTATTTGATGATTTTTACTAACAAAAAAATCCAAAAATTTATTTCTTATTGTTTGAGAATTCATTTTTTAGATTAGCATTAGACTAAATTATACATAATGTAAAACTATTGTTATATTTGCATTATTATTTTTACAATCATAAGAATATACAAAAATACAATTTTAAATTATGCCTAAAGTAAAATATTATTACGATTCTGATACACTTTCGTATAAAAAAATTAAAACAACTAAAAGAACTGTTTTAAAATACGTTTCAGTATACCTTTTGGGTTCTGCATTGTTTGGATTTTTATTTATTCTAGTTGCAAGCAAATATTTTGAATCCCCTAAAGAAAAATCTCTAACACGGGAACTACAAAACTTACAAATACAATTTGAAGTTCTAAATAAAAAAATAGATAATGCAGAAATTGTATTATCAAATATTGAGGAAAGAGATAATGCAATATATAGAATATACTTTGAGGCTAATCCAATAAGTGAAGACAAAAGAAAAGCTGGTATAGGTGGTGTAAATCGTTATAAAAAATATGATGGATATGATTACTCAAACTTAATTAAAGAGAGTGCTAAAAAAATTGATGTTTTACAAAAAAGAATGATTGTCCAGTCCAAGTCTCTTGATGAAATAACAAGCCTTGCCTCTAAAAAAGAAAAATTATTAAAATCAATTCCTGCAATTCAACCGATAAATAATAATGATTTAACTAGAATAGCTTCAGGTTTTGGTTATAGATCAGACCCATTTACAAAAGTTATGAAATTTCATTATGGCATGGACTTTACAGCTCCTAGAGGAACACCTGTATATGCATCTGGTGATGGTATTGTTAGGAGAGCAGATAGTAGGTCCTCTGGATTTGGGAAACATATTAGAATTGATCATGGATATGGATATACAAGTTTATATGCTCATCTCTACAAATACAATGTGAAAAAGTATCAAAAAGTAAAAAGAGGTGACCTAATTGGCTATGTTGGAAGTTCTGGAAGGTCTAATGCACCACATCTTCACTATGAAATATTTAAAGATAATATTAAAGTTAATCCTGTTAATTTCTATTATGGTAATTTAACTGCTAAAGAATTTGATGAATTACTAAAGAAAACTTCTGTTGTAAATGAATCACTTGACTAATGGATATTGAACTGCCTGAAAAAAGATATTATTCAATTGGTGAAGTAGCTGATGCCTTTGAAGTTAATCCATCGCTAATTAGATTCTGGGAAACTGAATTTTCAATTTTAAATCCTAAAAAAAACGCAAAGGGTAATAGGAAATTTACAACGCAAGACATTGAAAATTTGAGACACGTATACTTCTTAGTAAAGGAGCGAGGATATACTATTGATGGTGCAAAAACATATATAAAAGAACATAAAAAGAAATCTTTAAATACACTAGGAATAATAAATAAATTAAAAGAAATCAGGTCTAGATTAATTAAGATAAAAGAACAGCTTTAACCTATTTCTTTCTCATATATATATCAATCTGAGCTCCAGATAAGTCAAAATTTTCTCTAATTTTATTTTCAAGAAATCTCTTATAAGGATCCTTTATATACTGAGGCAAATTACAAAAGAAAGCAAATTGGGGATGTGAAGTAGGAAGTTGTGTAATATATTTTATCTTAACATACTTTCCCTTTATTGATGGTGGAGGATACTTTGCAATTATTGGTAATAAAACATTATTTAATTCTTTTGTTTTAATTTTTTTTGATCTATTGTTAAATACCTCAACCGCAGATTCAATTGCCTTATAAATCCTTTGTTTACTTATTATTGAAGTAAAAATAATTGGTACATCTACAAATGGTTCAATTTCCTTCTTTATTTGAGCTTCATATTTCTTTATTGATTTATTATCCTTTTCAATTAAATCCCATTTATTAGCGATAATTATAATTCCTTTTTTATTTCTTTCACAAAGCCAAAAAATATTTTTTACTTGTGAATCAAATCCTCTACTGACATCATAAATTAGTAGACACACATCAGAATATTCAATAGCCCTGACACTTCGCATTACAGAATAAAACTCAAGATTTTCTTTGACTTTGGATTTTCTTCTGATACCTGCTGTATCTATTAAATTAAATTCAAATCCAAACCTGTTATATCTTGTGTGAATAGAGTCTCTAGTTGTTCCAGGAATTTCAGTTACAATATTTCTGTTTTCTCCTATTAAAGCATTAATAAATGATGATTTTCCTGCATTAGGCCTTCCAACAACAGCAAATTTTGGCAAATTATCTGAAAGATCAACATCTTTCGAAAAATCTTTAACAACTGCATCAAGCAAGTCTCCTGTGCCAAAACCATTAATACTAGCAATAGGATAGTATTTATCAATACCTAACTCAAAAAATTCACTTGCATCATTAACTCTACTAGAATTATCTACTTTATTGATAACTAAATAAACTGGCTTATCAATTTTTCTAAGCATATTTGCTATATCTGTATCCATAGAAGTTAATCCGGTCTCCACATCAACCATAAATATGATAATATCAGACTCATCAATTGCTAGTTCTACTTGCTTATCTATTTCTAACTCAAATATATCATCACTACCTAAAACATAGCCTCCGGTATCAATTAATGAAAATTCTTTTCCATTCCAATCTCCTTTTCCGTAGTGTCTGTCTCTAGTAACTCCACTAACTGAATCAACAATAGCTTCTCTTTGCTTAACAATTCTGTTAAACAAAGTTGACTTTCCTACGTTAGGCCTTCCCACTATGGCTATTATATTGCTCATAATATTAAAATGTGTGCAAATGTAATGGTAAAATTATATTAAAAAATAAGAGCAGCTTAAAATTAAGCTGCTCTTATTAAGTGATATAAGAATAAAATTACTGAATTGAAGTAGACATTTCTGGTCTAAATTCTAATGTTTCTACAACATCACCTGCGTAATCTCGTATAGCCTCATTTCTTTTTCTTCTATCATATTCTAATGCTCTCCAACCAAACATTTCATTATATTTATCTTCATAATCAAATGAGTCATTCTCAAATGTCCCCAATCTAGTTCCATGTGAATCATAAGGTTCAACTACATGAATTTCCCATTGACTACCAGAAACAACATAAAATACACCTCTTATTCCAGTATAACCATTGTCTCTCTTAAGTTTTGCATCCCTTCTCATAAAATCAAACCAATCACGTGAATCTTCAGATTTTAATCTGACAGTTGTAAATTTCACATACTTTTTTGGTGCTTCAGAACTGTCCCAATTATATGATAAATCTCCAAGTCTTGCAGTTCTTACATTACCCATTTGATCTTTTACATAAGGCATAACATTTTTCACCCAATATGCATATTCATCTGAATCAGATAAACTTTGATTAAAAAAATCTGCAGTTTTTGGTCCAACTACTCTCATGTATTTTCCTGAATCTGGTCCAGTAGATATTTGAAAGGTTAAAATTGCAGTTTCTTCAGAGTTATTAAATTTCTGAGTTTTTTTAGAAACAGCTGATTCAAATTCTTTTGCCATTCCTTCTTTTGCTTCCCATCTGTTTAATTGCCAATATTCCGCATTTGGATTATTCTGAGAAAAAACAAATAATGGTAAAACAAAAACTAATAAAATTATTTTTTTCATTTTCTTTTTTTTAGTTATTAATCAATTGATACTGGTGGTGAGCTTAGTTCAGGAAGCCATCTCCATATTTCAGAGTAATTTCCCCAAGCATTTAAACTTTCATTAAAGGCTTTTTGATCAGCCTCAAAAGATTCTTCACCATATAGCTCTTTATATGCCTCAATTACCTTAGGCCATGTTTCAGTTTCATTATCAATTCCAGACATATCTTTACTGGCATAACCTACAATTACATGACCATTAGGTCCGCCTAATGATCCAGTCCAAACATTTAAACTTATATTGCCAACTTTTTCTGCAGCCTTTGCAACTCTTGTTCTAAAATTCCAAAAATCTGGGCCACCATTCCTCTTTACATTATAATGCAAAACCTTAGAAATTCTATTTGATCCAGCCACAGCATCATCGAAACTTGCATCAGTTGCGTGTTGCATATATTCTGTTCCCCCAACATTTGATATTAAAGGTGAAACATTTTCAATCCAGTAATCATATCCTGCATTATCCCATGAATCAAGCTGAGCTAAAGATTCACCAAATCCTACTCTAACTAAATAATTAGCTCTTTCTCCAGCTACTATTTCATAAGTGTATATTAATCGTTCACTTTCAAGAGTATTGAATGTTTTTGTCTTTTCAGCTATTGCTTCTCTTGCTTGTTTTGTGTTTGATGGATCTACTTTATAAGCAGACATCCAAATTTGTTGACCAACTGCATTAAATGTGAATGCAATTAGACATAGTGATAAAATTATTTTTTTCATTATTTATATATTTATAAGTTATAATATGAATTTAACTATTTAGAATGAATTAAATAAAAAAACTTATATAAAAAATACATTTATTTGTGTCCAAATCTCTTAAGCTCTTGAAAATGAATTAAATAAAAAAATTTATTTGTATCCAAATCTCTTAAGCTGATGTTGATTACTTCTCCAGTTTTTATTAACCTTTACAAATAATTCTATGTGAATTTGTTTACCAAAGAAAGTTTCTAAATCTTTTCTTGATTCAATTCCTATTTTCTTTAATGCGCTACCCTTATGTCCAATAATTATTCCCTTCTGACTGTTTCTCTCAACCATTATTACTGATCTAATTCTTATAATTTTTTTGTCTTCCTTGAATTCTTCAGTTAATATTTCAACAGAATAAGGGATTTCCTTATTATAATTTATCAGGATTTTCTCACGAATTATTTCATTTACAAAAAATCTCTCTGGCTTATCAGTAAGTTGATCTTTAGGAAAATATGGTGGGCATTCTGGCAACAATTCAATTAACCTTTGAAGAAGATTATCAACTTGAAATTCTTTAAGAGCTGAAATTGGAAATATTTCTGCATTTGGAAGTTTTTTGCTCCATTCACTAACTTGATTCTCTAATTCTTCTTGATTAGATAGATCAATTTTGTTAATTAATACTACTACAGGAATAGATGAAGATTTTATTTTATTAAATAAATTTTCATCCTTTAAGCTTGATTCTCCAATCTCTATCATATATATTAGAATATCAGCATCGTCAATAGCAGTTTTAACAAAATCCATCATCGAAGATTGAAGCTCATAAGAAGGTTTAATTACACCAGGAGTATCTGATAAGACTAATTGAAATTCCTCGCCATTTACAATTCCTAAAATTCTATGCCTTGTAGTTTGAGCCTTCGAAGTAATAATTGAAAGCTTTTCTCCTACTAAAGAATTCATCAATGTTGATTTCCCAACATTTGGATTACCTACAATATTTACAAATCCAGCTTTATGCATGAGGTCAAAAGTATTAATTATCTTTTTAATGAAAATTAATACTAAAGAAAAGAGAATTTTTCAATAGTTGATTATAATAAATTTTAACAAAGCAAAAAAAATAAATGTATATTGTATTTGAAAAATTCTATATAAAAACGAATAATAAGTTAAAAATGCGTACTGAAATATCATCCATTAAAAGAACAATTCTGTCTTTGGCATTCTTTTCATTTTTTCTAACTGGCTGTAATAATTCAAAGCTAGATTATTCAATTGAGACTATTCTAAATCCTAATAACATTTCACCGCTTACAGCAATGTTAAATATAAAATCTGATATACCTTGCAAAGCTACAGTAAAGGTCTTAGGAGATATTCCCGTAGAACAATCCTTTAAAGAATCAAATATAAACTTGAATGTTCCAGTATTAGGTCTCTATCCTAATAAACTTAACCAAGTTGAAATAACTCTAGATTATGAGGGTGGACAGAAAATAGATATAATTGAAATTCAGACCTCAGAAGTTCCAGATTATTTTCCTGAAATTGGAATAAATAAATTAGAAAAAGACAAAATGGAGCCAGGGATGCATGCATTGGATATTCATTTTGCAAACTTCGGTAAATTTCGTTCTGCTCCAATAATTTTTGATGACAATGGCCATATAAGATGGTATTTAGATCTGAGTTTCCATAAAGCTATGGCTGGACCATTTCAGAAAATTAAAAATGGAAATATTTTAGTTGCAGGAAGACACACTATTTATGAATTTGATATGATGGGAAAACTCTTTGTAATGACAAAAATCAATAACAACTATGGCATACATCATGATGTCTTAGAATTACCTAATGAAGATTTATTGCTTGCCGTTGGTAAAAGAGATGCCTATATAGAAAAGGATGGGGAAATTGTATTATCTGATAATGATTTCATGATACATTTTGACAGAAAACAATCTAAAATTGTAAAGGAATGGGACTTAGCAAAACATTTAGATGTTAATAGAGACGAATTAAATTTCTTTAGAGACGGGGATTGGCTTCATATGAATTCCTTTGATTTTGATGGAAGAGATAGTACCATTATTGTTTCTGGAAGAAATCAAGGATTAATAAAAGTAACTTGGGATGATAAACTCAAATGGATTATGTCGCCAAAACAAAAATGGGGAAAGTCAGGAAGAAAAGGCAAAGGATATAACACAAAGCCTTACTTACTCACTGCTATCAATAAAGAAGGAAAACCATACAACGAAGATGTACAAAAGGGTATAAAAAGCGCTGAAGATTTTGATTTTCCTTGGGGACCACATGCTCCTTACTTAATGCCTAATGGAAATATTATTGTATTTGATAATGGTTCATTTAGAAATTATGGTAATGAGAATAAATATTCTAGAGCAGTAGAATATAAAGTGAATGATAATGATAAAACTTTTGAGCAAGTTTGGGAATATGGCAAAAGCAGAGGAGTTGA
>JAAZXZ010000057.1 GCA_014239895.1 Flavobacteriaceae bacterium | reverse complement strand
ATTGTAGAGAATACTATTCCTGCACTAGAAGATTTAAGGTCTTCTATAGGCTTAAAAGTAAAGGAGTTTACATCAATTGTAAAGATTGGCAGAACACATCTGATGGATGCTACCCCTATTACATTGGGTCAAGAGTTTTCTGCTTACGAATCTCAATTAGATCATGGTATTGTTAGTCTTAAAAATTCACTAGGTCATCTATCAGAAATTGCATTAGGTGGAACCGCTGTAGGAACTGGAATAAATACTCCTGAAGGATATGCTAAAAGAGTAGCAGAAATAATTAAAGATCTTACTAAATTACCTTTTAAATCTGCTGATAATAAGTTTGAAGCATTATCTGCACATGATGCTATTGTTGAAACCCATAGTGCACTGAAAGGATTAGCTGTTTCACTGAATAAAATTGCTAATGATATTAGAATGCTTGCTTCTGGACCAAGAAGTGGAATTGGTGAGATAAATCTACCAGTTAATGAGCCAGGGAGCTCAATTATGCCCGGAAAAGTAAATCCAACCCAATGTGAAGCAATGACAATGGTTTGTGCTCAAATAATTGGAAATGACACAGCAATAACATTCGGAGGTGCTCAAGGGCATTATCAATTAAATGTCTTTAAACCTATGATTGCTGCCAATATTATTGAGTCTGCAAGACTCTTAGCTGATGCGTCTAATAGTTTTAACACTAATTGTGTTTCTGGTATTACTGCAAATAAAGATGTAATAAAGACTAAACTTGATAACTCTTTAATGCTTGTAACAGCATTAAATACAAAAATTGGATACTATAAAGCTGCTGAGATTGCAAATACAGCATTTAAAAATGGAACTTCTCTTAAAGATGAAGCAATTAATCTTGGTTATTTGACTGCTAAAGAATATGACTCCTGGGTTAAACCCGAAGATATGGTTTAATTATCAGTATGTCCTTACTAATAAAAAATATAAAAAAATTAATTCAGTGTAGAACTGAACAAACACCTTTTGTCTCAGGAAAAGACATGTCTTTTGTACCATCAATTGATAATGCATATTTATTTGTTAAAGATGGTAAGATTAAGGATTTTGGAAAAATGCAAGAGCTTAAAAAGATCAATACAGATCAAGTTATAGATGCAAAAGACAGAATGGTACTTCCGTCGTGGTGTGATTCACACACCCATATTGTTTTTGCAGGCAATCGTTCAAAAGAATTTATTGATAGAATAAAAGGCCTTAGTTATGAAGAAATAGCTTCTAGAGGTGGTGGAATATTAAATTCTGCAAAGTTATTACAAAACACTTCTAAAGAAGATTTATATAATCAGTCTAATATGAGAATTAACTCTGTAATTAGGCAAGGTACCGGTGCAATTGAAATAAAATCTGGTTATGGCCTTTCTTTTGAATCAGAATTAAAAATGCTTCAAGTAATTAAACAGATCAAAGACAGCTCTAAAATGCAAGTTAAATCCACTTTCTTAGGTGCTCACGCCTATCCTAATGAATTCAAAGGAAATAAAGATGGATATATTAACTTAGTTTTAAATAAGATGCTACCAGCCTTTAAAAGGGAAAATTTAATTGATTACATTGATGTTTTCTGTGAAAAAGGGTATTTTTCTCCAAAGGATACTGAAAGAATAATTAAAGAAGGTTTAAAATATAATATTAGATCCAAAATACATGTAAATCAATTTAATGTTCTTGGAGGTATAAAAATAGCTGTAGAAAACAATGCATTATCTGTAGATCATCTAGAGGTTCTTCAAGTCGATGATATTAAAATATTATCCAAAGGATCAACAATACCAGTAGTATTACCTACATGTTCCTATTTTCTAGGAATTGACTATGCTCCTGCTAGAAAACTAATAGATGCTGGTCTACCTCTTGCTATTGCTAGTGACTTTAATCCTGGATCCTCGCCAAGTGGAAATATGAATTTTGTGATTTCCACAGCTTGCACTAAAATGAAACTTACCACAGAAGAAGCTATTAATGCTGCTACAATCAATGGTGCCTATGCAATGGGACTTCAAGATAAAGTTGGTAGTATTTCTAAAGATAAAATAGCAAATCTCATAATCACAAACAAAATAAATTCTATAGATGAGATTCCTTATAACTTTGGAGGAAATCAAATACATAAAGTAATTCTAGAAGGAGAAATAATTTCTTAACCCTTCTTATAACCTGTCTTCTACTATTTTTAAAATTTTATGTTCTAAAACATCTGTTTTATCAATAATATCATTAGATGATTTAAGTATTTTTTGGACATATTTCTTATCATCTAAGTCTTTACAATTTATCTTAACATTTAAAAAGGCACCCATTATTGCTGCACGTGCACAATGCATGGCAACACCCGCATCACTAATTGAATTTGGGTTTCCTTCTTCTGCCATCTTCATTATGACTTCAATTGAGTCAAAAGATGTCTTCATTATTTCAAATGGAACATTAATTGCATTTTTAGTAGCTTTTTGAATTTCCTTATTCCTAATAGCTAATTGTTTGTCGTTTTCCTTAGGTAAAGAAAATGCCTTCATTATTTCATTAAATGCATGGGTATCTCTGTCTACTAACTCTAATAATTTATTTTGACAACAAATTCCTTTTTCACCCCATTTAGAAAAGAATTCCCATCTATCATCCCATCCTCTTTTATGTGCAGATAAGTTTGCTACCATTGTTGCTAATGCAGAACCAAGTACGCCACAATAGGCAGCAATGGATCCGCCACCAGGAGCTGGAGATTCACTTGAAGTTTCATTAGCAAAATCTTGAATTGTCATTTTTGCTAAAGGATTATCATTACTTCTTGAAGTTTCATTAGCAGAATCTTGAATTGTCATTTTTGCTAAAGGATTATCATTGCTTTGAATTAAATATTCTATAATTCTCTCATTTGGATTAAATTTTGACAATTCATCAAGACCTAAGGACTTAATAGCAATATGTATAATATCTTTTTCTGGAATAGCTAAGGATCTTTTTTGTTTAATTAGGAAGTACTGTCCTGTATCAATTAAAACTTTTTTTGGTACTAGGCCAATGAGCTCTGAACCTGTTACTCGAAGTCCTCTAATTTGAGCTCTCTCACATGTTTTATCGAAAACTTCATGCAGTGGAGTTGTATTTATATTAGTCAAATTATAGGATATCTGTGCAATTCCATATTCTTCAATATACCAGCCTATACCTTTAAGATTTTTAAAATACCCTGGTTCACGAATGACATTTCCTTTTTTGTCTTTTAAAATTTTTCCATTTAATCTATCCCCTTCTCTTTTAATTCGCCCAGCTTCTCTTAAATCAAAAGCAATTGAATTAGCTCTTCTAGTAGATGTTGTGTTAATATTTACATTATATGCAATTAAGAAATCTCTAGCAGCAATAGCAGTAGCTCCAGATTTTTCTACAGAAGAGTTAAAATCATTAGGACCATAATCAGGTCTCCAATTTTTAGAAGAAATCTTTTTTTGTAACCCTTCATATTCTCCTGATCTGCAAGCTGCAAGATTAATGCGTTCCTTTTTCTTTGCAGCTCTTTCATAGCAGTAGACTGGAATTCCTAGCTCTTTCCCCACTCTTTCACTTAATCTATGCGCATATACTACTGTTTCCTCCATTGTAATGTTAGAAATAGGAACTAGTGGGCAAACATCAACTGCGCCCATTCTTGGATGTTCCCCTTTATGACTACTCATATCAATCAGTTCTTTTGACTTGCTAATTAATTGATATGCAGCCTCTAAAACTAACTCTGGCTCTCCAATGAAAGTAATAACTGTTCTATTTGTTGCTTTCCCAGGATCTACATTTAATAACCTTACCCCGTCACATTTTTCAATAACCTCTGTAATTGAGTTAATTATATTCATATCCCTTCCTTCAGAAATATTCGGCACACATTCTATTAATTTATTCATTATAGATTGATATTTTTAACTCAATAAATATATTAATATTAATTTTAAATATCTATTTGTAAATATGTTAGTTAAAATCTTAAATTTCAAAGAGGAATACTCTAAATACTTCCATGAATTAAATATAGAATGGCTAAAGATGTATTTTTATGTAGAAGAACATGATCAAGAAGTCCTCTCAAATCCAAAAAAATTTATAATTGATCCTGGTGGAATTATTCTGTTTGCTCAATGTGATTCTAAAATTATTGGAACAGTCGCACTTATTCCTGTTACTGAAGACAAGTGTTTTGAATTAACCAAGATGGCTGTTTCTCCTGATTATAGAGGAAATAAAATTGGTCAAATAATATTAGAAAATTGTATTAATAAAGCAAAGGAAATGGGATTAGAAAAATTAATACTCTATTCAAATAGAGTATTAAAGAATGCTATACATATTTATAAAAAAAATGGATTTGTTGAAATACCTGTCGAACCTGGATCACCCTACAAAAGGGCAGATATTAAAATGGAATTAAAAATTATAAAGAATTACTAAACCCTTCCCTTTAGGGCATTAAAGACCCAAGCAATTGCGAAAAAACCTATACCAACCGAAACAAACCCCCAGCCTGCAACCTCATTGTATTTAAATATTCCCAAACAAATTAATAGAATTCCTACCAATACCATTATAAATGTTGCCCATGCTAAAACTGTGTTTTTATTCATCATATCTTAATTATTTATCGCCCTTTTTTCTTTTCTTTTTTCTTTTTTTTCCTTTTTTCTTTTTATTAAAATCCATATCTACATATTCAGTAATTTCATCTGGAGTTAAAATGATAGTTAATGATTTTACAAAGTCGATCTCTAACTGTTTTAATTGATCTTGTCTGTCATCTTTAGATAGATCTGTGTTTGAAACTACAGCATTATATGAATCAAATTTTTTCATCAACATGCCCTTTAAAATTTGCGTTTCAAATTCATCTAAAGAAAAGGAAGCTACACACATAGGCAGAACCATATTTAATTCCT
>JAAZXZ010000188.1 GCA_014239895.1 Flavobacteriaceae bacterium | reverse complement strand
ATGCATCGAAATTTAGGCGTCTTTACTTCTAGAAATATACCACTTAATAGGTTGTTTTCTCAATGGCAAGGCAAACCTTCTGGTTTTACAAAAGGGAGAGATAGATCATTTCATTTTGGCACAAATGAATACAATATTGTAGGTATGATTTCGCATTTAGGACCTCAGTTAGGGGTTGCAGACGGAATTGCATTATACCATCTACTAAATAAAAATAAAAAAGTTACGGCAGTGTTTACAGGTGAAGGAGGAACTAGTGAGGGGGATTTCCACGAAGCACTAAATGTTGCTTCTGTTTGGAATTTGCCAGTTATATTTATTATTGAAAACAATGGCTATGGCCTTTCAACAACTATAAATGAACAATATAATTGTAAAAATATCGCTGATAAAGGGGTAGGGTACGGTATTGAATCCCATATTGTAGATGGAAATAATATTCTTGATGTATACTCAAAAATCTCTTCAGTAGCAGCTAAAATTAGAAAAAAACCTAAACCTGTATTAATAGAATTTAAAACTTTTAGGATTAGAGGCCATGAAGAAGCTAGTGGAGTAAAATACGTGCCTAAAGAATTAATTAGTGAATGGAAAGAAAAAGATCCAATATCTAATTATGAATCATTTCTTACAGAATCAAAACTTCTTACTGAAAATGATATTTCAGAAATCAAAAGCAAGATTACTGAAGAAATAAATACAAACTTAAAAGCAGCTTTTAATGAAGATCCCTTAATTCCAGAAATAACGATTGAACTAAAAGATGTCTTTAAACAACATATATATAAAGAAATAAAACATTCTAACAAAACATCTAATTTAAGATTTGTAGATGCTATTTCAGACGGTTTATTTCAATCAATGGAAAAGAACAATGATTTGATTTTAATGGGGCAAGATATCGCAGAGTATGGCGGTGTATTTAAAGTTACTGAGGGTTTTGCTGATAAGTTTGGATTAGAAAGGGTTAGAAACACTCCTATATGTGAATCAGCTATTATTGAAGTCGCAATGGGGCTTTCTATTTGTAATACAAAGAGTGTAGTTGAATTACAGTTTTCAGATTTTATAACTTCTGGTTTTAACCCAGTTGTAAACTATTTAGCTAAGTCCTATTATAGGTGGAAACAAAATGCTGATATTGTTCTAAGAATGCCCTGTGGAGCTGGAGTAGGAGCAGGACCTTTTCATTCCCAGACAAATGAAGCTTGGTTTACCAAAACACCTGGATTAATTGTGTTATATCCAGCATTTCCTTATGATGCTAAAGGGCTTTTAATCTCAGCTATTGAAAACCCAAATCCTGTTCTATTCTTTGAACATAAAGCATTATATAGAAGTATAAGACAAGAAGTACCTAAGGATTATTATAATTTACCTATTGGAAAAGCTTCAGTCTTAAGATCTGGCAATAGTATTTCGATCATCTCTTATGGGGCAGCTATTCATTATGCTGCAGAAGTTTTAGATAAAAACCCTAATATAAGTGCAGATTTAATCGATCTTAGGAGTCTATGTCCATTAGATAAAGAAACTATAATAAATTCAGTAAATAAAACTGGTAAAGCAATTATTCTTCAAGAAGATTCACTATTTGGAGGTTTAGCCTCTGAAATTTCCTCTATAATAATGGAAAATTGCTTTGAATCATTAGACGCCCCTGTAAAAAGAGTGGCAAGCCTAAATACTCCAATACCATTTGAGGCTAGTTTAGAAAAGCAATATTTACCTTACAGTCGATTTGAAAGTGAGCTAATTGACTTATTTAATTATTAGCAATTTCTGTTACTTCAGTTAAAACTCTTAAGAGATTACCACTCCATATTTTACTTATTTCTTCTTTTGTATAACCTCTTTTTAATAATTCCTTAGTAACATTAAACGTCTCAGATGCATCAGACCATCCCTGAATTCCTCCACCTCCATCAAAATCACTGCTAATTCCTACATGATCTATACCTATTCTTTTAACCATATAATCTACGTGATCAACTAAATCTTGAACACTTACTAATTCAGTAGATATATCATCCCTTAAGTACCCAGCGTAAGCTACTGTTTGAACAACACCTCCATTTTGCTTAATCCAATCTAATTGCTGATCATCTAAATTTCTTGAATGATTACATAAGCTTCTTGCTGAAGAATGAGATGCGATAACAGGTGCATTACTAATCTCTATCATTTGTCTTATAGCTTCTTTAGAAGGATGGGAAACATCAATCATTATTCCAAGTCTGTTCATTTCAAGAATCGCTTCTTTTCCTTTATCACTTAATCCATTATGCATCCATATGTTATCTTCCTCTCCAGTATTTGAGTCAGAGAATTGACTATGCCCATTATGTGCTAAAGACATATATCTTGCCCCAAGATTATAAAATTTTTCAATATTTGATAAGTCTTCCCCTAAAGGATATGCATTTTCAATACCAATCATAGCAATCTTTTTTCCTTTTGCATTTATCCTATGTACATCTTCTTCTGATAATGCAAGCTCAATCTGGTCAGGCGCATATTGTTCTACAAGTCTGTGAATTGCTTCAAACTTATCAATCGCATTTTTATATGCTCTTTTATATCCATTTTCATTTAATGAATCTTGGCCAGTAAAAACAATAAACCAAGCAACATCTAATCCTCCATCTATCATTTTTGGAAGATTTACCTGAGAATTTGTATTTATTGTGTAATTATTACTATCTGTGAAATTATTTACATCAATATCACAATGCGTATCAAGAGTGATTATTTCATTATGTATTTCCATTGTATTTTTTTCTCCAATAATTTTATCTTGATATACTATAAAAAAAGTAATAATAGCAAGAACAATAACTATAATATAATTTTTCTCTTTTGACAATTTGAATATAACTTATTAATTAATATGCAATTAAGATAAAATTTTTCGCTTAAAAATTATTAAATAACTAAGAAAAGTTGTTATTTTTGCAAATCTTCATAAATTAAAATGATAGCAAAAAACGACAAAGATTTATACACCTATCAAAAGGGAGCAATTTCTGAAATCTTTAAACGATTTGACACTGCTGCTTCTGATTATCATTTGCTATATCAACTTCCTACAGGTGGTGGAAAGACTATAATTTTCTCTGAAATAGTAAGACAATATCTTAAAAACCATACTAATAGAGTAGTGGTAATGACACATAGGATTGAACTATGTAATCAAACTTCTAAAGTGCTAACAGAGTTTGGTGTAGAAAATAAAATTATTAATAGTAAGGCTTCCTTAGAAGATCAAGGGAATTATAGTTGTTTCGTAGCTATGGTAGAAACATTAAATAATAGACTTCTTGATGATAAGCTTGATATTTCAAATGTTGGATTAGTCATAATTGATGAGGCTCATTATAATTCATTTACAAAACTTTTTAAGTTTTTTAACACATCCTTTATTTTAGGAGTAACAGCAACTCCATTAAGTTCAAATATTAATCTTCCTATGAATGATAATTATGACGAATTAATTGTAGGTGAATCTATAAAAGAATTGATTCATAATAAGTTCTTGGCAAAAGCCGACTTATTTACATATAATGTTGGTTTAACATCGCTTGTTGTTGGTGCAAATGGAGATTATACAGTTAAATCATCTGAGGATCTTTATACAAATAATGATATGCTCTCTAAATTAGTTCTAGCATATGAAGAAAAATGTGTTAATAAAAAAACATTGATTTTTAATAATGGAATTAATACATCTCTAATTGTTTACGATACTTTTAAAAATGCTGGGTTTGATGTTAAGCATTTAGATAATACTGCAACAAAAAAAGAACGAGCTAATATTTTAAAATGGTTTAAAAAAACACCTAATGCGATTCTAACATCAGTTAGTATTTTAACAACTGGATTTGATGAACCCACAGTTGAGAGTATTATTATTAATAGAGCTACAAAATCTTTAACATTATATTACCAAATGATTGGAAGAGGATCAAGAATTTTAGATAATAAATTAACCTTTGATGTAATAGATTTAGGAAATAACTTCTATAGGTTTGGTCAGTGGGGATCAGATATAAATTGGCAACAAATTTTTAAATTCCCAAATAATTACTTAGATAGTATTATTTCAGATGAGGAAATTGAAGGTCGTTTTAAATATGAAATGCCCGAAGAAATTCAATTACTTTTTTCAAATTCAGAAAATTTATACTTTAATGTTAATGAGGTTTATGTTGATTCTATAAGAAATGGTAAGTCCTCAAAAATTGTATTACAAAAAGCTATTGAACATCATTCAAAAATGTGTGTAGAAAATTCCGGGGATGTTTATGACGCATTAAGCCTAGTTAGGGAACTTAATGATGATGTGGATTATTTAATAAAGAGGTATTCTAAATGTATTAGTAAAAGTACTCCTAATTTTCTTGAATGGCTAACTGATGAATACAAGAAGAGATTAAGAACATATATAAGAATTAATTTTGATGAAGTTAAAAACCTAGTACATTAAAAAATTAAATATTTATGACTGGACTTGAGATTTATTATTATTTTATCGCAGCATTTTATACAATTTTACCTCCAATATTTATTGTCGGTTACATTTATAGGAAAGACTTGTATGACAAAGAACCTGGCAAGATAATAAGAAAATGTTTTTTGTACGGTATTTTAATTGCATTGCCTGTAGGATTTTTAGAAATATTTATAGAGAAGACAGGGGTTTTTGCTGAAAGCATATTTCTTTATTCATTTTTTGGTGTAGCGCTAATAGAAGAAGGAGGAAAGCTATATGCTCTAATGAAGTACCCTTTCAAACTAAAGGACTTTAACGAGCCTTATGATGGGATATTATACTCTGCAACTATTGGCTTAGGTTTTGCTTTTATTGAGAATATTTTATACGTATTAGGTAATTTAGATATGGCAAGAGAGATAGCAATGGGTAGAATGTTTACTGCAATTCCTGCTCATGCTGCATTTGGAGTTTTAATGGGTTATTTTGTAGGCCTAGCAAAATTTGATTTAAAAAACAAAACTAGGTTAGTAATCACAGGGCTTGTTATTGCAACATCAACTCATTGTCTTTATAATTATTTTATATTCAAATTCAGCAATTCAGTATATATGCTTTTTACTTTTGTTGTATTAATCATTGCATTATATTTATCAAAAATTGCGATAAAAAAGCATCAAGATAATTCACCTTTTAAAAATTAATATTATGAAAAAACTATATTTAATTCTAATTGCAACTACTTTAATTATAAGTTGCGAAAACAATAAAAAAGCAGAAACCGTTACTGTTAAACATGAAAGCTCAATTATTAATCCTGAAGTTTCTTTTGGTGTTAGAGGAAATTGTGGAATGTGTAAAACTACAATTGAAAAGGCTGCACTTTCTGTTGATGGAGTAGAGGAAGCTTCTTGGAGTACAGCAACAAAAATTCTAGACATAAAAACAAAATCTAGTTTAGATTCAATTGCAATTAAAATTCATCAAGCTGTAGCAGATTCTGGATACGATACTGAGCTAATGACTTCAACAGAGGAGTCTTACAACAGTTTACCTGGATGTTGTCAGTACAATAGAGAAATGGTGATAACAAATAATAATTAAATCGTGTTAAGATTTATGTTTATTTATCTTTTACAAATCACATTTATTGGTAGTTTCTTATTTGTCGTTTCATGTAAGGGGGATATTGTTGATATACCTCCTGGAAATGATCCTAATTTCACTATAATAAGTCACTCAGATCAAGGTTTTTCCTCAACTAATAGAAAAGTCTCTGTTTTTGGTGTTGATATATATGCTGTTTCTGAAGTTAATGATGAGAAACTTATACATGCGGCTAATGTTTTAGCTCAATATTTAGATAATAATGAAGATGGAAATGTTGACAATAATCAAGTTCACGAAAAAATGATTGAAAATAAGGCATTTATAATTATGTGGAAAGATGATAATGATTTAGATATTGAACCTCCAAATGATAGAATTGGACAAGACTTAGGTGATGATGAAACCAACCCAAATTTTGTTATAAATAATAAACAAGGGCAATTTGATGCTTCATTAGAGGAAATATGGCATATAATCAGTCATTCTGGCTACGCATATGCTTATCCTGAGGTTTTTGGAGAAAACCCTGGAACTTCTTTAACTAATGCTATGGATAT
>JAAZXZ010000187.1 GCA_014239895.1 Flavobacteriaceae bacterium | reverse complement strand
TTTTTTTTGAATATTCTTTTTAAAGTTTAAACCACACAAAAAAAAGAGTCATCATTTTTGATGACTCCTTAGTAGCGGGAGCAGGACTCGAACCTGCGACCTTCGGGTTATGAGCCCGACGAGCTACCTACTGCTCTATCCCGCGATGTGAGTCTACAAATATACAATCCTTTTTAGTTCCTACAATAGTTTTATAATTTAATGAATAAAAAAAGCGCTTATAATAAGCGCTTTTAGAATAATTGAGTTTTTGGAGAATTACCAGCTCCACATATCATGTTCGAAATTTCTAATTTTTTCTTTAATTCTCTCTGATTCAAGTAGCCTCATAAATGCATTATTAGGCACATAATCCTTAATATTTCTATTTTGATAAACATTTTCTTCTTTATATATTACTGCATTAAATCTTCTTGAATTAATTATATCATCAAATGATTTACTAGCAGAAGTATTTCTATCATTAAATGCCCTTCCTTTCTTTAAAATTTCTCTTGCATGTGGGTAATATACCCAAAAGATAGGTCGAAGCTTTATTGTTTTTTCTTCTTTTTTCTCTTTAGGATCTTTATTAAATTCATCTATCATTTCCTGACTTGGAAAACTTGCTGAATCTGTAGGCTCGGTAAACCACTTATTTATTTCATCTCCGTCGTTAAATAAATCTCCATCAGTGTCAGGATTATCTACTAAAGTAAAATAGTTATCTATTTCATCTATATCTGCTACACCATCTCCATCTGTATCAGTTCCTTCAACAAGTGGCGCTTCATAATTTCCAGCCCAAATAACTGAAGACCCACCACCATCAGGATCTGAATCTTCTACAGATAGAGGTATAGTTACTGGAGCAAGACCTATTGGCCTATATATTAGCTCAGAATATTTTTTATCAAAATACCATAAACCTTTTATTAACCATTGTTTAACATCGGCATATCCTAATGGCTTATAATAGAAATCAACACCTTCTATAAAAAATAAATCTATAATCAATTCTTCAAGAACACCATTATATTCAATAACCTCTTCTGGAGTTAACGGATCAGCGTATCCACCTGGCTGCATAATTCTAACAGGCTCTCCAGAATATCCATCCTCATCAACATTTACATATCCTTTAAACATTTCGTAACTAAATTCACGGCTTGTCAATAAGTTGTAATTAGATTCAAAGTTTTTTATTGTGTAAGGAAAAATTTTAATAAAGGAAGAATCTTTCGATATATTATCTTTAACTTCCTGAGAAATTTCATTCTCATATGGATTGCTTTTATATTTATTTTCTTGGTCTGTTATTATATTGATAAGTTCTTGTTTTACTTCAGTGATACGTCTATTTCCTTCATCTGTTTTAATCATTATTTTGAATATACTAGCTAGATCTTGTTTAGGAACTTTTTCTAAAAATTCACCCTCATCAAAACCAGCATCATAAACATCAAGGTTGCCTTTCTCTATTTCTTGCCTCAACCACCATAGCATAGGCCTTCTTTCTCGTCCAACAATATCAAATTCTACAGGATATAAAAGAGGAAAATTAATTCTTTCATCAAGATCTATAACCTCCCAAATCATTGTAGACCATAAAATATCCTTATCATTTACAATACCATATTCCAAAGGTTTTTGTTCATCAGCATTTATCTGTATAGCATTTCTTATCCCAATATCTTCTGGATTCTTAGCATTTAATATATTGCTAATACCTGATCTCAAAACATTGTCCTGAGAATAAACTAGGGTTGAACAAATAAAAAAGAATAATATGTTAACTATAAATTTGAATTTCATTTTACCTTATTAATAATTTAATTACCTGACAGTTAAAACTACATCATTTTGAGGAGGTAGCATTTTTGTTCCATTCTCAATTTTTTGACTATTAAATCTAATATTAGTAATAGATATAACTTCTCCTCTTCTAGCCTTAAGAATTTCGTTCTTAACTCTATCATTAAATCTACCACCTGTATTTCTCACAACACCAAGATTTCTAAGTCCAATTCTAACCTGAAAGGAAGCAACCTTTAAGCTTAGGCCTTTATCAAGTCTTTCATTATTAAATGAACCTTTAACAAGACCTGATGCAATTTGTTGCCTGCTTTGTGAACTTCCTTTTCCAGAAAAACCTGCAATTGGTTTGGGCAAAGGAACAACATCAAATATAACATCAGGTGATACTATACCACTTACCTTGTCTTTTACTTTAATTCTAACTTTACCTTTAATTCCTACTTCACCCTCCATAGTGTATTCTCCAGATAACTTACCTTTTCTTATAGATTTAGGATTTAAGATCTGGATATTATCATTAGATACACCAGGTATACTAATTTTAAGTGTATTTGGAATACTTGCATACACAATATTCATATCCGTATTACTAATAATTGCCAATGGCGGATTAACAAAATATTCATGATCTATTGCTATTGGAAATATCTCATGCTTACCATTTATTAGTCTTCTAAAAGTAATTGTACCAGTTAATTTTTTTGCACCAGCCCTTCCTACATTTATACCTAACTTCTCAAGGATAACTTCTCCATTTTCCATTACTTCGTTAGGATTGTATTCTCTTCCATTTATTTCTACTCCTTGTGCAATAAAATTTTGATCATATTTTCCAAGAACAATACCTCCTGATAATTTATCATTTTCATAAAAAGCACTCGCGCCTTTTACAATTGGAGTAAGCTTATTTAAATCCTCTCCTAGAATTATCTCATTTACATTTGAAATAACTGATGCAATCATAGTATGAGTATTTTCCTGAAGTAATGTAAGTTTCGTAGTACTTGCAATTTCTGGAAATTGATAATAATTGTATTTTAACCAATTTTTTTTCTTTTTTGTAATCTTAACAGAATCCGTTGAAAATTTTTCAATTATTTGTAATCTTATATTTTGCTTTCTCTCATCCCAATTTCTTTTAACCACCTCATCGTTAGCTCCTATTTTTGAATTATCTATTGCATCAAGAGCACCTACTCTGAAATTATCAATAAACATAATAAGACTGTCACCTACTGCTGAAGGTGTATCACTATCTTTAAACAATAATTCATCGTAGAGAACTGAATTATCCATTATTTCATAATCTGGGATAGAATCTTCAACACTACCGTTCTCATTTCTATCATTTCTATCAACTTTCATTACAATAGGCTGCTTTACATCACTGTCAATATATAAAACAAGATCATTTGCTAAAGCTGAAATTTTATTAACAGTAATATTTGGTTCCTTCCAAATAATTGAATCTGTCCTTGCATTACCTCTTATCTGAGCAAGAGCTTCATCATTTAAATTCTTTAAATTTTTAGAAGATTTTGTAAGATCATTTTCAATGTTTCCAAAAGTAGTTAAAACCTCTTTTGACATATTTAATGCTAGCATTGCTATAAATACTAGATACATTAAGTTAATCATCTTCTGTCT
>JAAZXZ010000186.1 GCA_014239895.1 Flavobacteriaceae bacterium | reverse complement strand
TTGAAGCAAATGCTAAAGTCGGCAACGACACAAGTTCAAAGTAAGAAACGTTCTTTTACATAAAATTGTTTTCAAAAAAAGCAGAAAGCAGATTGCGCAAGCAAGAAGCCAAAGCAATGCTTTAAAGTAATAAGTGTGTGCCTGCACAAGTTTATGACCTAAAGCAAAAAAGCTCAAAAGCAAATCTTGAAAGTTCGCTGGATGGAAGAGTTCAAGAGCAAAGTTCTAAAAAGAAACTCTCATGCAAATGAGGGTAGAAAAATAAGAACATATAGAAAGCAATTAAACAGGAATCAGGAGGAAATGTAAGCAAAGGAGAGCAATCTCCGAAGCAAACAAGGAAACCAGATTCCGAATGAATTCGCATTGAAATCAAGACAAAATGAAAATTTTGTAAGAACCAGCAATGGGGAATTGATTACAAGGCAAATTCATAAAAAGCCATATTAGAGTAGGAAACTACAATAGTATGGCTTTTGTTTTTTATATCTATTCCATATTTTCTGTTATTTCTCAATGTCAATCATTATCTTTGAAAAACTGATTTTCTGATATTTAAATGTCTAAAATTATTTATACTAAGACAGATGAAGCTCCTGCTTTAGCAACCATATCATTTTTACCAATAGTAAAAGCTTTTACAAAATCTTCTAGAATAAATATTGAAACTAGAGATATTTCTCTTTCCTCAAGAATTTTAGCTAATTTTTCTGAAAATTTGAAAAATAATCAAATTGTAGAAGATGATTTAGAATATTTAGGAAATATAGTTAATGAAAGCACTGCAAACATAATAAAGCTCCCAAATATAAGTGCTTCCATCCCACAAATTAAAAATGCTATTAAAGAACTACAGCAGTTAGGTTATAATATACCTGAGTATCCTGATGATCCAGTAAATAATTCTGAAAAAGAAATTAAAAGAAAATATGATTTAGTTAAAGGCAGTGCAGTTAACCCTGTATTAAGAGAAGGAAATTCTGACAGAAGAGTTCCTGATGCAATAAAAAATTATGCTAAAAATAACCCTCATTCAATGGGGAAATGGGATAGAAAATCTCAGACTCATGTGTCTACTATGAAATCCGGTGATTTTAGAAATAATGAAGAATCTCTAACCATAAAAAACAAGACTAGCGTTTACATTTCACATATTGATACAAATGGAAATGAGAAAATTCTAAAAGAAGAGTTTACAATCGAAAAAAATGAAATCATAGATGCATCTTTCTTGAATAAAAAAGATTTCTTAGATTTTATAGAGAATGAAATTCATGACGCAAAAGACAAAGACCTACTTCTTTCAATTCATTTAAAAGCTACTATGATGAAGATTAGTGACCCTATTATATTTGGTCATGTAGTTAAAATATTTTTCAAAAATGTTTTTGATAAATATTCTAAAATTCTAGATAAAATAGAAGTAAATCCAAATGATGGGGTCAGTGCTCTGCTAAACAAAATTAAGTCACTTGATGTTAATGTGTCTGAAAAAATTAAGAGAGATATTAACCTAGCTTTTGAACAAGGCCCATATCTTGCAATGGTAAATTCTGATAAAGGAATCTCAAATTTACATGTTCCAAGTGATATTATTATTGATGCTTCTATGCCATCAATGATTAGAAATTCTGGAAAAATGTGGAACAGAAATAATCAATTGATGGACACAAAAGCAATTATACCTGATAGCTCATACGCATCAGTATATAAAGCCACTATAAATTTCTGTAAAAAAAATGGAGCATTTAATCCTAAATCAATGGGAAGTGTTTCAAATATTGGACTAATGGCAAAAAAAGCCGAAGAATATGGATCTCATGATAAAACATTTGAAATAAATAATGATGGTTATGTAAATATTAAAGATAATAATGGCAATACGCTTATTAAACAAAAGGTAAGTAAAGGAGATATTTGGCGTATGTGTCAGGTAAAAGACGAAGCAATAAAAAATTGGGTCAAACTTGCAGTTGAAAGAGGAATTGCAACAAAAGATCCTGTGATTTTTTGGTTAGACAATAAAAGGTCTCATGATATTGAATTAATAGAAAAGGTGCATCTTTATTTAAAAGAATATAACCTTGAGAACCTTGAAATAAAGATGTTATCACCATATAATGCAACTAACTATACTTTAGAAAGAATAAATGCTGGAAAGAACACCATTTCTGTTACAGGAAATGTTTTAAGAGATTATTTAACTGATTTATTTCCAATTTTGGAAGTAGGAACAAGTGCAAAAATGCTTTCAATAGTATCTTTAATGGAAGGTGGCGGGTTGTTTGAAACTGGAGCTGGTGGTTCTGCTCCTAAACATGTTCAGCAACTTATTGAAGAAAATCATTTAAGATGGGATTCACTAGGGGAATTTTTAGCCTTAGATGTTTCATTAGAACATTTAGGAAAAACATCTAAAAATTCTAACGCATTAGTTCTTTCAAAATGCTTAGGACTAGCAATAGAAAAACTATTAATGACAAACAAGTCTCCTTCTAGAAAGGTTGGAGAACTTGATAACAGAGGTAGTCATTACTATTTAGCTTTACATTGGTCAGAAGCACTCTCAATTCAAAATGAAAATACTAAGCTAAAAAAAGAATTTCAAGAAATGCACCTCCTTCTGAGCAAAAATGAATCGAAAATAATTGAAGAGCTAAACGAAAATCAAGGAAAAAAAGTAAATCTTGGAGGATATTACTCAACAAACATTGAGAATGTTGAAAAAATAATGAGACCAAGCAATACATTAAATAATATTATAAACACTCATTAATAAATAAGTATTTTGAGTAGACAATTCATAAAAACAACAGAAAAAGATTCTGTTTACAATAATTTAGAACTTAAAAGCACTAGAGAAATATTATCAGATATAAATCAAGAGGATAAAACTGTAGCTTATATTGTTGAAAAAAACATTTCAAAAATTGAAATATTAGTAGATAATGTATATGAAAAGCTAAAAAATGGAGGTAGATTATTTTATATAGGATCAGGAACAAGTGGAAGATTGGGGATTCTAGATGCATCAGAATGTCCACCAACTTTTGGTGTTGATGATGGATTGGTTATTGGTATTATTGCTGGTGGCGATAAGGCTATAAGAAAATCCCAAGAATATGCTGAAGATTCATTAACACAGGCATGGAAAGATCTAAATAAATATAAAATAACAAAAAAAGATATAGTAATAGGTATAGCTGCATCAGGAACTACTCCTTATGTATTAGGAGCAATTGAGGAATGTAATAAAAATAATGTTATTACTGGATGTATTACTTGTAATAAAAATTCTCCCCTATCATATCTAGCAAAATATTCAATTGAAGCAGTTGTAGGGCCAGAATATATAACCGGAAGCTCAAGGATGAAGGCTGGAACTGCTCAAAAATTAATTTTAAATATGATATCATCAGCTGTAATGATCAGACTAGGCAAGATTAAAGGAAATAAAATGGTTGATATGCAACTCGCTAATAATAAATTAGTTGAAAGGGGTGAAAAGATTATAAAATCTGCGTTAGATGTTTCAAATTCAAAAGCAAAAGAACTACTTAAAAAAACTAATAATGTTAGAAGAGCTATAGAGAGTTTTAAAAACCCGAAAAAGTGAAAAAAGAGAAAATAAAAGACGGTGCAATTAGTTTAATATGCTCATTATTGCCAATTATTATTGGTCCTGTAATAATTCAAATAGGATATAGTAAGTATGAAGTATATCTAAATATTTATACATTAATTGGTGTATTATTCTGTGTAATAGCTATTTTTTTAATATTTCTTGGAATATTTAAAATAATTAACGCTCTCTTTGAAAAATGATTTATAATTTTATTACAGTATAATATGTTTGTAAATTACAATCTCAGATTATTATAAGAAAATGATTACTATAACACTTAAAGACGGGAGTAAAAAAAAATATGAGAAAAACATCACTGCTATTGATGTTGCAAAAGATATTAGTGAAGGTTTTGCTAGAAATGTAATATCTGCTAGTTTTAATGGCACAACAGTAGAGACGTCAACTCATTTGAATAAAAGTGGATCATTAGAATTGTATACCTGGGATGATAATGAAGGGAAAAAAGCATTTTGGCATTCTTCTTCACACGTACTTGCACAAGCCTTGGAAGAATTATATCCCGGAATAAAATTAACCATTGGCCCTGCTATAAAAAATGGATTTTATTATGATGTTGACTTAAATGATTATGTAATATCAGATAAAGATTTTGATAAAATAGAATCGAAAATAATAGATATATCTAGAGGTAAACATGATTTCAAAATGCGAGTGGTCTCAAAAAAAGATGCTCTAAATTATTATAATAATATATCTAATGAATACAAAACTGAACTTATAAATGATCTAAATGATGGAGAAATCACTTTTTGTGATCATTCAAACTTTACTGATTTATGCAAAGGAGGTCATATACCTAATACTAGCATAATAAAAGCTGTAAAAATAACTAATGTAGCTGGAGCATATTGGAGAGCTGATGAAAAAAATAAACAGTTAACTAGAGTTTATGGAATTTCTTTCCCAAAACAAAAATTACTTAGTGAATATCTATTAAATGTTGAAGAAGCAAAAAAGAGAGACCATAGAATAATTGGGAAAAAATTAAATCTATTTACATTTTCAAATAAAGTTGGTTTAGGCCTGCCTTTATGGCTTCCAAAAGGAGTTGATTTAAGAAATAGACTTGAGGATTTTCTTAGAAAGGCTCAAAAGAAAGCAGGATATGAAATGGTAATCACTCCTCATATAGGAAATAAAGAACTTTATATTACCTCTGGGCATTATGAAAAATATGGCGAAAACAGTTTCCAGCCAATAAAAACACCAAAGAAAGATGAAGAATTTATGCTAAAACCCATGAATTGCCCTCATCATTGTGAGATCTATAATTCTAGAAAATTTAGCTATAGAGATTTACCGATAAGATATGCAGAATTTGGAACAGTATATAGATATGAACAAAGTGGAGAATTACATGGATTAACAAGAGTAAGAGGATTTACTCAGGATGATGCTCATATTTTTTGTTCTGAAGAACAGCTTGGTAAGGAATTTAAAGATGTTATTGATTTAACAATACATGTCTTTACAAATCTAGGTCTTGAAAATTTCTCTACTCAAGTCTCATTAAGAGATCCTGAAAATTCAGAAAAGTATATGGGTGATAAAGACATATGGGAAAAATCAGAAAATGCTATTTTAAAAGCGGTTAAAGAAAAGAAACTAAATTATAATATAAAATACGGTGAGGCTGCATTCTATGGGCCAAAATTAGATTTTATGGTAAATGATGCATTAGGAAGAGAATGGCAATTAGGAACTATTCAAGTTGATTATAATCTTCCTGAAAGATTTGATTTGACATATAAAGGAAAAGACAATAAATTACATAGACCTGTTATGATACATAGAGCTCCTTTTGGAAGTTTAGAAAGGTTTGTTGCAATATTACTTGAAAATACAGCAGGTAACTTACCATTATGGCTTAC
>JAAZXZ010000017.1 GCA_014239895.1 Flavobacteriaceae bacterium | reverse complement strand
TAAAACAACATTAATTCATGACTGGGAAAATAAAATAAAAGCAATTATTAATGAAACTATCCCAGAAAATGTTACTAGTCTTGCAGGAGTTCCGTCATGGATGCTCGTAGTATTAAACAGGATATTACAGGAATCTAAAAAGAAAACTATTATTGAAATTTGGCCAAATTTAGAAGTTTATTTTCATGGAGGTGTAAATTTTAAACCCTATATAAATCAATATAAATCTATAATTGGCAATGATAGAATGAAGTACTATGAAATATATAATGCTTCTGAAGGATTTTTTGCAATACAATATGAAAATAATTCAAATGAATTATTATTAATGTTAGATTATGGTATTTATTATGAATTTATACCTATGAGTTCATACAAGTCCAAAGAAAATACAATTATACCCTTAGAAGAGGTTAAATTAAATGAAAACTATGCTATCCTAATTTCAACAAATGCTGGCCTTTGGAGATATGAGATTGGTGATACAATAAAATTTACATCTAAGTATCCATATAGAATTATTGTTACAGGAAGAACAAAGCATTTTATTAATGTTTTTGGAGAGGAAGTTATTATTGAAAACACCGATAATACTATTAGTAAAATATGCAAAAAAAATAATCTAGAAATAGTAGATTATACAGTAGCTCCAATTTTTATGAAGGGGAAAGAGAAAGGAGGCCATGAGTGGTTTATTGAATTCAAAAATTCAATACCAAAAAACATAAGTATTGAGCAGGAAATAGATAATGCTTTAAAAGATGAAAACTCAGATTATGAAGCAAAGAGGTATAAAGATTTTACACTTAACCCTCCTAAAGTAATAATTGGGAAAAAAGGTGTTTTCTTTAAATGGCTTAATAAAAAAAATAAAATTGGAGGCCAAAATAAAGTACCAAGATTAGCTAATAACAGGGATCTTATTGAAGAATTAATTAAACTTAATGGTTAGGATGCAGCCTTTAATTTTTCTAGACTAATTCTAGATAATTGTCCTTCTGCATATTTTTTGGTAATATGTAATCTTTTCTTATCACTTCCAGGCAAATTAAACATTGCGTCATTTAAAATTTCTTCACATAGAGATCTAAGACCTCTTGCACCTAAATTATAATCAACAGCTTTCTCAACTATAAGACCTAACGCTGATTCATCAATCTTTAATTCTATTCCATCCATTTCAAATAATTTAATGAATTGTTTAATGAGGGCATTTTTGGGCTCTGTCAGTATTTTTCTAAGCGCTTCTTTGCTCAAAGGATCCATGTAAGTTACCACTGGCAATCTGCCAATTATTTCAGGTATTAATCCAAATTCTTTCAAATCTTTTGGATTAATAAATTGAAGTATATTTTGATTTGAAATAGCATCTACCTTAATAGATTTATATCCAATTACATTAAAATTTAATCTTTTTGAAATTAATTTTTCAATTCCATCAAAAGCTCCTCCTGCAATGAATAGTATTTTTTCAGTATTAATCTCAATAAATTTCTGATCTGGATGTTTTCTTCCTCCTTTTGGTGGGACATTTACTGTAGTGCCTTCTAATAATTTTAATAATGCTTGTTGGACTCCTTCTCCAGAAACATCTCTAGTAATAGAGGGATTATCACTTTTTCTAGCTATTTTATCAATCTCATCAATGAATACAATTCCTTTTTCTGTTTTTTCAACATTGTAATCTGCAGCTTGTAAAAGCTTACTTAATATCCCTTCAACGTCTTCACCAACATATCCAGCTTCAGTAAGGACTGTTGCATCAACGATAGCTAAAGGAACATCTAACATTTTTGCAATTGTTCTTGCAATCAATGTTTTTCCAGTTCCTGTTTTACCAACCATGATGATATTGCTCTTTTCAATTTCGATTTCATCTGATACTAATTGGTTTATTCTTTTATAATGATTATATACAGATACAGAAATAATTTTTTTTGTATAGTCTTGTCCAACAATATAGTCGTCTAAAAAACTTTTAATCTGTTGAGGCTTTAATAACTCAGAATCTTTAGATTCAGTTGTTTTCTCTTGTTTTGATTCTTGGAGAATAATTCCATTTGCTTGTTCAATACATTCATCACATATGTGTGCATCTATTCCAGCAATTAACAAAACTGTCTCAGCTTTTTTCTTACCACAAAAAGAACAGTGTAGCTCAGACTTACTCATCGAAGAATTTATTCTTTAGTTAATATTTCATCTATCATTCCATATTCAAGAGCCTTGTCAGATTTCATCCAATAATCTCTATCGCTATCTGCATACACCTTCTTATAATCCTGTCCAGTATGTTTGCTAATAATATTGTAAAGTTCCTCCTTTAGAGTTAGTATTTCCTTGGCAGTAATTTCAATATCACTCGCTTGTCCTTGAGCTCCTCCTAAAGGTTGATGAATCATAACCCTAGAATGTGTTAAGCCACTTCTCTTCCCTTTTTTTCCAGCACATAATAAAACTGCTCCCATTGAAGCTGCCATTCCAGTGCATATTGTAGCTACATCTGGTTTAATTAACTGCATAGTATCATAAATCCCTAGCCCTGCATAAACACTACCTCCTGGAGAGTTTATATATATTTGAATATCCTTGGAAGAATCTGTGCTTTCTAAAAACAATAATTGTGCTTGTACAATATTTGCTATATGATCATATACAGGTGTGCCTAAAAAGATTATTCTATCCATCATTAATCTAGAAAAGACATCAAACACTGCTATATTCATTTGACGTTCTTCAATAATATTAGGAGTAAGTCCCATAGGATACATACTACTCACTATTTTATTATAATAAGTACTACTAATACCCTGATCCTTAGTGGCAAATTTCTCAAATTCTTTAGCTAAATTCATTGTCTATTCAATTATTTATTATTATAAATATAGTAATTTTAAATTAGGAAGAATATGCTTCTTTTATGAACTGTTCATAGGTTAATTCCTTTGATTTAATATTAGTATTCTCTTTAAAGAAAGTTAATATCCTATTGCTAGTTAATTGCTCCGTTAACCTTTTAATTTCATCCTTATTTTGTAAAACTCTTGCAACTACATCGTCTAACTCCTTATCAGAAGGATTAGATTGACCATATTG